>VFKD01000442.1 GCA_009885735.1 bacterium | reverse complement strand
TGGGTGGGCTCGATCGGCGTGCAGGACTGGGCCGGAAACGGTGGCTCTGCAGGCAATGGAATTCCCGGCGACAGCCGCACGTCCATGTCGATTTTTGGAGTGGCAACCTACCGGGTGCCTACCCGTTGCGTCCCACTGTACGTCAGCGCAGGAGTCGGTACCAGGAGATTCAAGCAAGGCTTTGCATCGGCCTCGGCTCAGGTTCTGAAGCCGGTTCGGGCTTGGGTCGAGCACGATGGGTTCGGCATCAACGCAGGCATTTTGGTGTCGTACAACCTTCGCGAGCGAGGGCCGCGCTCCATCCAGATTAACGGGATGTTCGGTTACATTCAGCAACGGTACCCGACCGTCTCCATCGGCGTGGGATTCTAGCTTGGATCCGGTCATCGTGGCCACGTGGAAGTTTGGCGCGGAAGCGTGCGAAGTGGGGTGTCGGGCGCTTGCAGCCGGTAAGTCCGCCTTGGATGCGGTGGAACTCGGCGCTAATGCCGTTGAGGACAACCCGAATGTCAACTCGGTCGGTTACGGTGGGCTGCCAAATCGCGCCGGTGAGGTGGAACTCGATGCAGCGATTATGGATGGCCGCACGCATTCTGCCGGAGCGGTAGGAGCAATCGTCGACTATCGGAATCCAATCTCGGTCGCTCGCCGGGTGATGGAGCAAACGCCGCACGTCATGCTTGTCGGCAACAATGCAGGGCGGTTCGCATGGGACCAGGGCTTCCCAAAGCGCTTGTGCGGAACTCCGGAGTCGCGAGCCGCATGGGAAGCTTGGATGCAGACGCAGTCGGAAGCGGACGTGGCGCACTTCGCGGACCAGGTGCGAGCTCAAGAGGCGGCGTCACACGACACCGTTGGGGTTTGCGCGCTAGATTCTAAAGGGGACCTTGCGGTGGGCTGTACGACCTCCGGAATGGCCTGGAAGGTGCCAGGCAGAGTGGGAGACTCGCCCATTCTTGGCAGCGGCCTCTACGTGGAGAACGGCATTTGCGCAGCCTCGGCAACGGGCAATGGCGACGAGATCATGAAAGCGTGCGTCAGCTTTCGGGTGGTGCAGCTTGTCGGCGCGGGTCGTTCGCCTCAGGATGCTTGTGAAGAGTCGCTGCGTGCGCTCATCCGGCTGCGGCCACGCCATCAGGGCAGGGGTGCTGCATGCATCGCGGTTGGAGCGGATGGCCGAGTCGGGGGCGCCGCCACCAAAGAGGGCTTCTCCGCGCCCGACCGGCTGTGGTTCTATGCGGTTGGAACCAGTGCTGGAGTTGCGTTGCATGAGGGGCCGTACGTCGAATAGGGTGTGCTGTCAGTCTCGTAACTGTTCATCGAAACAATCTCTGATGCGCCCTTCGACTGCTCGACGGTGCGGCCCTTCGACTCTGCCACGATACGGCTGTGGCAGGCTCAGGATGAGCCGAGGTGCCGCATACAGGACGAGCGGGTTTAGGTCGGTCATTTGCAACTACAGCGTATGTTTCTAGCTCGTGGTAGGGCGTAACGGAGACTTCAATGATAGCTAACGTCCGAACCGAAATTCCAGGTCCTCGCTCGCAAGAGATTCTCGAGATGTCGAGGCAATTCGAGCCGCGCTGCATGAGCGAGCAGGTCCCTGTTGTTTGGGACCATGCCAACGGCGCGGTCGTGACGGATGTGGACGGAAACACGTTCATCGATTTCACGTCCGGTGTCCTAGTGACCAACATCGGCCACTCTCACCCGGAGCATGTGGCAGCGGTGCAGGCACAGGCTGCGGAGCTGATGAACTCCTACGACTTTGTGACGCCCTGGCGCGCGAAGCTTGCAAAGAAGCTTGTTGAGATCACTCCTCCCTCGCTGGACCGCGCATTTATCCTCACGACGGGCGCTGAGGCGGTGGAGGCGGCCATCAAGATTGCCCGCAAGGCGACGGGCCGTCACGAGGTCATCTCGTTTCACGGAGGCTTTCACGGCAGAACTTTCGGCGCGATGGCGGCTGGAGGCAGAACAGGCGTAAAGCGCGGGTTTGGTCCTGTGCTCCCGGGGTTCCTGCACGCGCCGTTCCCGTACTGCTATCGCTGCCCGGTTGGCGCTGAGCCAGCGAACTGTCCGCTTCACACCACTCAGCCGCTCGACACGCTCCTAGATACGGTGAGCTGTGGCGACGTCGCCGCGCTCATCACGGAGCCGTACCAGGGCGGTTCCGGATCTATCATTCCGCCTCCGGGCTGGCTCAAAATGGTGTTTGACTGGTGCCAGGAGCGCGACATCGTTTTTATTCTGGACGAGGTGCAGTCCTCGTTTGGGCGAACCGGGAGTCTCTTTGCGTTCGAGCAGGAGGGCTTCGTGCCAAATCTAGTGTGCCTCGGCAAGGGCATCGGCAGCGGTGTTCCCATCTCAGCAGTGGTTGGGGAGTCGCGCCTCATGGATGCTCTCGAACCGGGCAGCCTCTCCAGCACGTGCGGCGGAAACCCGCTCTGCAGCCGTGCTGCATTGACGGCTATTGAGATTACGCTCCGCGAGGACCTGGCCGGACGCGCTAGAACGCTCGGTTCGCTTGTGCAAAGCAGGCTTGAGAGCTTAGCGGCCGAGTCGCCCTACCTTGGCGACGTGCGCGGCAGCGGATTAGTGTGGGGTCTGGAACTAGTGGAGTGCAAAAAGTCCAAGGTTCCTGCGCCACAGCATGCGCGCGCGGTGATTGACGCGGCTTGCAAGCAAGGGCTGATGATGATCGCACCGATCGGGTACCACGGAAACGTTCTTCGCCTAGCTCCGCCCTTGGTTATCGAGGACGAGTGCCTAGAGGAAGGGCTTGACATACTGGAGAGGGCGATACTAAGTCTCTGAGCGATCTGAAGGCATGGCGATGGATCCTTCCATAGGCACCTGCGACTGAAGTCGCGGCTGCGAAAGGCACAAAATCCACCTTCGTGGATTGATTGCTGAGTGCCTGACGAGGTAATACCGTTGACGTAGCCGAGTCCGTTCGTCCTGAGCGCGACTCAGCCGTATCGAGGCGCAGTCGAAGGATCCGATCCAGGTTGTTTCCGGTTTACAGTTACCCGACAAGGTGCATAACGATCTTGAGGCCGCGGTTTCAACCGCAGGTCCAAGCATGTGGGCTTCACCAAGCGATGTGTATAGGCCCCGCCGCCATTGACGACCGCTACTTGTCAGTCTTCTCGGGCGCCCTCTCATCCGTCTCAGCCGGATCCTTCGCCCCCTTGGAATACTTCTCTCGCGCAGATTCTGCCGAACCAGGGTCGTTGCTGCATCCGGAGAGCACGACTCCTGCAGCCACGACGAGGGCAGGAAGCAGCAGTCGCGGGCGGCGCATTATTGGAGCCCCCAAAGCGGCCACGGTTTGGTCCAGACCGGCGGTCCACTGATCGTCCAAGTCATTCCTCCTGGGAACGGATTCGGGACATTCGACACCACATACTCGTCTTGCCGCGGGCACTGGCCGAGAAACCCTGCCACAGATGTGAACTTGGCGTGGCCGTCACAATAGGCTAGGTTGAACCCACCCGTGTGCGGCACAGCTCGCTTGTCGATTGAGCCGCCCGGAGTGAGCGCTCGCTCCCACACTTCCCGAGTTGCCAGTGGATAGGCGGTCTGTTGGGTGGCGCTTGGCGTTACATAGCTCCAGACGCCTGGGAACCAGTGCTCCATCACCAGAAACGTCTCCGCCGGTGCATTCACTCCTGCCAGCCCGCCTCCAAGGAAGCTGTTGCGGAAGGCCCCATTGCGGTTTGGGTTGCCCAATGTGTTCAAGCTTCCGGTCACAGAGAGGTTGAGGGCGTAGCCGTTATAGATCTCTCCGTTCGCGTTCCAGTCCGCTTCCGACTTCTGGCGGCTGGGACAGAAGAAGATTGGCACGCTCTTGATGCAGGGCAGCACCCACGCGGGCCACTTGTAGTGGTTGATGCGCTGGCCGAACGGACCGTTGCAGCCGGGAGGGGCACTTGGGTTCAGCGGAGACGGCGCCGTGTCTCCACAATAGTCTTGACGGGGGTAGAGCTCATCATAGTCCTGGGTATACATGTAGAGCGCCGTGCCGATCTGCTTCATGTTCGAGAGGCACGAGATGCCTCGCGCCTTCTCGCGAGCTTGAGCAAACACGGGGAAGAGTATCGCCGCCAATATCGCTATAATGGCGATAACGACGAGCAATTCGATGAGCGTAAAACCTTTCGACAGCCTATGTACCATTGCGTACTCTCCTCATGATAGTGCACCAGGGTGGGTGCGGAGTGTGAGGCGGGCAACTGTGCCGACATCTGGTTTCAACGATATCATACCAGGGTTAAGCAGGTGTTAAGATGGTGTGAAATTGCTGTTACGCGAATCGAAGTTATTAGCCCATGGCAAGACGATGTTGAACCAGCTCCGGTAGCGAACGATCCTCGCAATGATCATCTGCTATTCCTGAGTGTACTGGGACATTAAGGTCAATACGTCCCTGGATTCCCGCTAAGGACATGCGGGAATGACGACGTTCGCAGCTCCGCCGACGGTTGACATGACGCTAAGAGCAGCATGTTGAAGTGGACACCTGGCGGTCGCAACCGACGCCCTGAACCAACCGTAACTCACTACTTGAGCCACCAGAGCGGCCAGGGCTTCTTCCAGACAGGCGGCTTGCTGATGGTCCAGCTCAGGCCTGCCGGGAACGGGTTCGGTACGCTTGAGACTGTGTACTCCGCTGCGGGAGGGCACAGGGAGAGAAACCCATCGGCTGAGAAGCCGCGAATGTGGCCGTCGCCGAAGGCAACAGCATAGCGGTGATTGTAAGCGCGCCTGTCTACCCATCCATCTCGCGTGAGCGTGCGCTCCAGCACCTCTCGAGTGGCCAACGGGTAGGCGGTCTGGTGAACTGCGTTCGGAGTTACATACGTCCATACACCGGGGAACCAATGCTCCATGATCAGCATTGTCTCTGCTGGAGTGTCTAGCCCCGCGTAGGTGCCCCCAAGGAAGCTGTCGCGATAGGCGCCCCTGCGGTTTGGGTTGCCATAGGTATTCAGGCTGCCGGTGACCGAGAGGTTCAGGGCGTAGCCATTCCATATCTCGCCATTAGTGTTCCATTCGAGCTCCGGCCGCTCGCGCCTTGGGCAGGAGAATGTCTCAACGGTACTGATGTAGGGCAGCAGATACGCGGGCCACTTGTAGTGGTTGATGCGCTGGCCGAAGGGGCCCGTGCAGCCCGGCTGGGCGTTGGGATTTAGTGGTGAGGGGGCCGAATCTGCGCAGTAGTCCTGACGTGGATAGCGCTCGTCGTAGTCCTGGGTGTACACCTTGAGACCTAGCCCAACCTGTTTCATATTGTAGAAGCAATTCTCATTGTCCGCGCTTTCACGAGAGGTTGCAAACACGGGTAAGATGAGCGCTACCAAAACCGCAACGACGGCTATGATAACCAGCAACTCGACATACGTAAGAGCTCTACTATTCCGGAGTTGCACTGCGATCTCTCCCAAACTTGGTATAACTTGCGGCTGCGGCATGTTTGAACCGGAGAACGTAGTCGGCAACCGATTGTAGAGCTATCATACCATCGGTTGCCGCCGATGTGCGGCGGTCACTCAATGTGCGATCCAAAGAATCTCGGTCGAACTACAAGGAACCAGCCCTGCAAAGGGGCAACTACATTGGGCGGTCCGTGTGGATCGAGGCGTCCATGTAGGGCAGGGGCCCTGTCCCTTGCCGAAGAGTTTGCGGCCTACTCAGCACCCTGGAGAACAAAATGGTTGAGATTCGAATAGACACAAGCGTATTCAGCTACCCCGAGATTGAGCTGCCACAGGTCGTCACCGTGCGGCAGATCGTCGAGGCGCCGAGAGTTGCCGACGTGGAGGCTGCTACGAGGCTCGCCATGGCGACTGTGATGACCGATCCGCGCGTTCGCCCCGGCGCCAAGGTGGCCGTCGGGGTGGGCAGCCGAGGCGTCGCGAACCTGCCCCTCGTGGTGCGAACAGTCATCGACGAACTTAAGCGCGTCGGAGCGGAGCCGTTCATCGTTCCCGCGATGGGCAGCC
>VFKD01000414.1 GCA_009885735.1 bacterium | reverse complement strand
TGCGGTTCAGCGACTTGAAGCCGCGCAACTGCGGCAGGCGCCGATGGAGCGGAGTCTGACCACCCTCAAAGTTCGGGTTCACCGAGCCGTGCTTCTTGTGCCCTTTGTCACCTCGCCCGCTGTTCTTGCCGTGTCCGGAGCCCGGACCTCGCCCCACCTTCTTGCGCCTGGTGGTGGATCCTGGGGCCGGAACTAGATCATGTAGCTGCATGAGTGTGCCTCTGTTTCTGAAAAACTCATTCTGTGAACGTCTAACCTGGACGCAGCAAGCAGCGTCCCTACGAATGTGAATCAAACTGGACGCAGCAAGCAGCGTCCCTACGAATGTGAATCAAACTGGACGCAGCAAGCAGCGTCCCTACGAATGCGAATCAAACTGAACGCAGTGAGCAGTTCCCCTACGAGGCGAGAGGCTCGTCTGCCGGCGTAACCGTCACGAGGTGCGAGATCGAGTGGCACATGCCGCGAATCTGCTCGTTATCCGGCCGCACGACGGTGCGCCCCATCTTGGTGAGCCCCAGCGCCTTCGCGGTTCTCTTCTGCGTCACGCTGTACCCTATCGCGCTCCGCGTGAGCTTTATCTTAAGATTTGCCATGTGCTATGCTCCTGCCGGTTCGGCCTGAGTCTGCTTTGCGCGCCAAGGCGCCAACTCGTGTACCGTCTTGTTGCGGAGCCTTGCAAAGTCCTCTACCGTTCGTAAGCGCGTCAGCGCGTCGATGGTGGCCCAGGCGATGTTGACTGGATTTGAGGATCCGAGCGATTTACCGAGCACGTTATGTACGCCGGCAAGCTCCAGGATGCTTCGTACCGAACTGCCGGCCACGATTCCGGTACCAGCCGCCGCAGGCTTCAGCAGCACCTGAGCAGCGCCATGGTGAGCCAGAATCTCGTGGGGAATGGAGCCATCCACGATAGGCACCTTGATGAGGTTTTTCTTGGCCTCCTCAATGCCTTTGCGGATAGCGTCTGGAATACCTCGGGCTTTTCCGAGTCCCGCGCCCACATGACCATTGCGGTCGCCCACAACCACCAGAACGCTCCAGCTCATGGTTCGTCCGCCCTTGTGGGTCTTCTGAACCTTATTCGTGCGGATCACGCGCTCTTCGATGTTGAGCAAATCCGCGTTTATCTTTGGCATCCATCTCTCCTTGGCAAAACCGGCGAGCCTCTTCCAACCAACCGAGGCAACTCGGCGGCTTGCATCAACCTAAAACTCAAGGCCTCCGGCGCGGGCGCTCTCGGCGAGCTTCTGAACGCGCCCGTGATAGGCATACCCACCCCGGTCGAACACGACCGCCGAGATTCCGGCTCCCTTGGCTCGCTCTGCGATGAGCGCCCCGACCACCTGCGCGCCCTCAAGATTGCCGCCCGTTTGTCGGTTCGGCGCTACGGCGCTCTCAACCGTCGAGGCCGCCACGAGCGTCTTGCCCGTGTCGTCGTCCACCAACTGCGCATAGATGTGCTTCAAACTTCGAAACACGTTAAGCCGTGGCCGCGCGGCAGTTCCCTGCACCTTGGCTCGAACTCGTCGATGTCTCTTCAGTCGCAATAGCTGCTTATCGTTCATCCAATCGTCCTCGCACCTCGGAACTGCGTTCCAGAGGTCCACCCATGCCCGTCTGTCAGGCACGAAAGGTTAGTATACCCGCCAATGGCCCACTTTCCGGTCCAGACCGGACGGTCCGAACCGAATTCTGAGTTCGTGCACCCTACTTCTTACCGCCCTTGGCGCCGGCCTTGCCGGACTTGCCCGCCTTGCGGCGAATCTCCTCGCCTCGATAGCGTATTCCCTTGCCCTTATAGGGCTCGGGCTTTCGGAGAGCGCGAATGCGGGCTGCCGTTTGGCCCACCAACTGTTTGTCAATACCCTTCACAATGATGAAGGGAAGGCGCGTGCCTTGCTCAACGCCGGCCTCAAACTCAATGCCCGGCGGCGGCGGCACCTCAATACCGTGGCTGTAGCCCACCGACACGGTGAGATTCTTGCCATTGAGCGCAGTGCGATATCCCACGCCCTGCACATCCAGAGTTCGGCTGTAGCCGGAGGTGACGCCCTCCACCATGTTGGCAAGCAGCGTGCGCGTGAGGCCATGGAGCGAGCGGTGGGTCTTGGTGTCCGACGGCCGGTCCACCAGCAGTTCGGCGCCCGCCTGCTTGATGATCATCTCCGCATGGACCGCCTGAGTGAGCGTTCCCTTCGGTCCCCGAATCACCACCTCGCCCGTATTTATCTTAATGTCCACTCCGGCCGGAACCGGAATGGGTCTGCGTCCAATTCTAGACATGCTTAATCTCCCAGGCGCTCACTCGTGTGCCTCGCAGGCATACGGCGGCGCAATCTACCGAGCCTACCAGACGTTGCAGAGAACCTCGCCGCCGATGCCCTTCTTGCGCGCCTCTCGGTCGGTCATCACGCCCTGGGAGGTCGTGAGTATTGCCACCCCGAGGCCGCGAAGAACGCGCGGCACATTGTCCTTCTGCGCGTAGATACGCAATCCGGGTTTGCTCACCCTCTTGAGATTCGTGATGACGCGCTCTCGGCGCGGGCCATAGCGCAGGTAGACCTTGAGCTTGTTCTGCTTCGGGTCGGGAATCACTTCGTATCCCTTGATGAAGCCCTCGCGCTGAAGAATCTTCACCATCTCTACCTTCAGCTTGCTCGAGCCCATCTCGAAGCTGTCGTGGTACGCCTTATTTGAGTTGCGAATTCGGGTCAGCAGATCTGCGACCGGGTCGGTGGTATAGGCCATTTGTTCTCTCCCCTACCAGCTCGACTTCGTGATGCCCGGAATGAGCCCCTTGTGAGCCATCTCTCGGAAGCAGATACGGCACAGGCCAAACTTTCGCAGCACGCCGCGAGCGCGACCACATACATTGCAGCGCGTGTAGGCACGCACTTTGAACCTCGGAGTTTTTGCCGCCTTCTCTATCAGACACTTCTTTGCCAATTGCATTTCCTCCCGTCGGAGCCGCGGTGTGAGCGCGACTGGTAACGTGGACTTTAGTATTCACCCGCTAATGCGAGTGAGCGTGCTCTTCCTTGTGCTTCTGATACTCTGCCACTATCTGCTGCACCACGTGTGCAGGCACCTCTTCATAGTGCGACGGCTCCACCTCGAACGTTCCGCGGCCTCGAGACAAGGACCGCAGGTCAATCGCATATCTTGTCATCTCGCTTTGCGGCACCACGGCGCGAACGCACATCCGCGAGCGTCCCACTGCCTCCGTGCCGGCTATTCGACCTCGCTTGCCGCTGAGGTCGCTCATCACATCTCCCATCATCCCGTCAGGCACTGTGACGCTCACCATCACCATAGGCTCCAGAATGACTGGGTTCGCCTTAGCCGCAACGGTGTTGAAGGCCATGATGCCTGCGGATCGAAACGCCATCTCCGACGAATCGACATCGTGGTACGATCCGTCATAGCACGTACACTTCACATCCACCACATTGTTGCCGGCCAAGATGCCGGTCGACATCGCCTCTATAACGCCCTTTTCCACCGCCGGAATATACTGGCGCGGAATTGAGCCTCCCACTACCGCATCTACAAACTCAAATCCGGCGCCCCTCGGCTGCGGCTCCAGGCGAATGTGGCAGTCGCCATATTGGCCGCGCCCACCGGTCTGCTTCTTATGTTTGCCCTGGCCCTGCGCCTTGGTTGTAATCGTCTCGCGGAACGGCATCCTGATGGGCACAATGTCTACGCTCGCGCCAAACTTCTTGAGCTTCTCCACCACAATATTCAGGTGCGTCTCGCCCATTCCAGAGCACACCGTCTGCCCCGTCACCGCATCTCGGCGAAACTTGAACGTCGGGTCCTCCGCCGCCACTCTCTGCATGGCCGGCCCCAGCTTGTCCTCGTCGACCTTGGTCTTAGCGGTGATTGCCATCTCGTACACCGGCTTTGGAAACTGAATCGGCTCAATGATAACCGGCTTAGCCGAATCGCAAAGCGTATCACCCGTGTGTGTGTGCGCCAGCTTGGCAACAGCCCCGATGTCTCCCGCTCCAACCTCGGTAGTAGGTTCCTGACTCTTGCCCTTCACCACATAGAGCTGCCCGACGCGCTCATCCTTGCCGGTAGACGCATTCCAAACATGGCTGTCGGACTTGATGCTTCCAGAAAACACTCTAAAGTAATTCAACTGCCCCACAAACGGATCCGCGAGCGTCTTGAATACTAGAGCGCTAAATGCCTCGGAAGCACTCGCCTCTCTCTTCGCATCGCCTCCAGCCGGCGTTTTGCACTCCGGCATCGGCAGCTCCGTCGGGTTCGGAAACGCCTCGTTAATCAGATTCATCAACGCTGCGGCGCCCATGTTCTTCGCCGCCGAACCGCAGACCACCGGAACCAGCTTGCCGCTGTCTATGCCAGAATGCAGGCCATGCACCACATCCTCATCACTGAGAGTGCCTGTATCAAAGAACTTTTCAATGAGCGCGTCGTCGCCTTCAGCGGCCGACTCTATCAGCTTCTCGCGATATTGCTGTGCCAGCTCGGTCAGTTCCGCAGGAATGGGAACCTCCGTGAACTCCCGTCCAACTCCCTCATAGGCCCGCATGTGAATCAGATCCACAATGCCTCTGAACGCATCCGCCTGCCCAATCGGAATCTGCACCGGCGCAATGGCGTTGCCATACATCGCGCGCAGCTTTTCCACCACCGAGAAAAAGTCCGCATTCTCCCGGTCCATCCGGTTCACAAATACAGCCCGCGGCGTGTTGCGCTCCGCTGCCAGCTCCCATGCGTTCTCGAAACCGACCTCGACATCGCCGGTCGCTCGCGTCACCAGAATGGCTGCATCCACCACTCTTAGGGCACCGCGAACCTCACCCTCGAAATCCAGATATCCCGGAACGTCCAGGATGTTGATCTTATCCGGCTGCCACTCGCAGGGACCTATTCCAACGTTAATGCTTATACGCCGACGAACCTCTTCCGCGTCGAAGTCGGTCGTAGTTGTCCCATCGTCCGGGCGGCCCATTCGTTCGATGCCACCCGAAGTGAAGAGCATTGCCTCGCACAGCGACGTCTTGCCAACGCCCTGGTGTCCGAATAATCCAACGTTGCGGATTGCGTCAATCGCATACTTTTTCATGGGCTCCCTCGGCTCAGAGGCGCTTCATTTAAATGTACGAACGACCACCATCTTGTATACAAAATCCCGACAGGGCAAGCCCTGCGCCCTAGGTATGTGCGTAGGAAGTGCCGCGTGCAGAACCCGCACTTCCCGCAATGTCTCTACTTTTCGCGAAACGGAATGCCCAGGCCCTTCAGCAGCGCTCGTGCCTCCGCGTCCGACTTCGCGCTCGTGCAGATAATAATGTCCATGCCGCGAACTTTGTCTACCTTGTCATAGTCAATTTCCGGGAATATAAGCTGTTCCTTGATACCCATCGCGAAATTGCCGCGCCCGTCGAACGAATTCGGATTGATTCCCTGGAAGTCTCGAACGCGGGGCAGCGCAATCGACACCAAACGATCCAGAAACTCCCACATGTGCGTGCCGCGCAGAGTAACCTTGCAGCCGACCCGGGCGCCTGCACGGAGCTTGAAATTCGAGATCGACTTCTTCGACCGCGTCACGGCGGCCTTCTGGCCAGCCATAATTCCCATGTCGCGCATAGCATTGTCGAGCTGCTTAGGGTCGCCGTTCGTCTGTCCTGCCTGACCCACGCCCATGTTCAGCACGATCTTCTGCAGCTTTGGGATTTGCATCACATTGGGATATTCGAACTGCTTGCGCAGCGCTTCAGACACTTTTGAGTTGTACGTCTCCTTCAGTCGGCTCATCTTCGCTCCTCGCGCCACGATTCTCCGCCACCCTCATTGCAGTGGTCGGCCCGTAACGCAT
>VFKD01000525.1 GCA_009885735.1 bacterium | reverse complement strand
CGGGAGTTCGGTTTCGCAACCAGGGCGACGCAATCCTGAATGCAGCCAGCCCCGCAGGCGTGGATGCCAAGCTGCAGCGGGACACTCTTGACTTGGTCGGCTCGTTCAACCGCAAGGCGCTTGCAGACGCCGGAGACCCCGAGATTGCAGCACGTATTTCTGCCTACGAAATGGCGAACAGGCTGCAGACCTCCGCGCCGGACCTGATGAACCTCAAGTCCGAAACTAAGGAGACGCTCGATATGTATGGCGCCGACCCGGACAAGCCGTCGTTCGCGCGCGCTTGCCTGCTTGCACGGCGAATGATCGAGCGCGGGGTCCGGTTTGTGACGCTCTACCACGAGGGCTGGGACGCGCACAGCGACGTGATAGGCAATCTGAAGACCAACTGCGGCGCCACGGACCGTGCATCCGCGGCGCTGGTGAAGGACCTGAAGCAGAGGGGCCTGCTGGACGATACCTTGGTCATCTGGGGAGGAGAGTTTGGCCGAACTCCTATGGTGGAGAATAACCCAACTCGCGGCACCAGCATGGGGCGCGACCACCATCGCCACGCCTACTCAATGTGGATGGCGGGCGGCGGCGTGAAGCCGGGAATCTCTTACGGCAAGACGGACGACCTGGGGTACAACGTGGTGCAGGACCCTGTTCACATTCACGACCTGCAGGCGACCATTCTCCACCTGCTGGGGCTCAATCATGAGCGGCTGACGTATCGATATGCAGGTCGAGACTACCGCCTGACGGACGTTCATGGGAACGTGGTGAAGGGGCTGTTGGCGTAGAGTTACCGCCAAAGTCAGGCGCTACCCAATACTGTTAAGCTAAGCGATCGAGGTCGCATCCTTCGACTTCGCCTCGGTACGGCTGAGGCGCGCTCTGGACGAGCGGATTCCGCTAAGTGAACAGTATTGAGGCGCCGCCGACTGTCTACTCAAGTCTTGTGTGTCTCTGGAGTCCCTTCTGTCTCTTTCGTCTCTTCACGCTGCTCAGTTTGACTCCCGCCTCGGCCATCGGATATACTGCACCGCACGCGGAGGCGGACCGGCGACGATCGAGCCCGCTCCGAAGGAGATAGAGTTGAGAATTCGCCTAAAAGAGATCAACAAGGGCCGCAAGCGCCTCGCCGAGCGCATCAAGCTGAAGATTAAGGCGGCGAAGGCTGCCACCTCTCCCACGCCGTCCCGAACGCGCGCAAGCTCATCTTCCAGCACGCGGAAGAAGAGCACATAGGGTCTAGGCTCGCCGTTGCCGTTCTGGGCTTCGGCGTAACTCTGACGTGTCACCATAGCCGCGAAGAAATTCGCAGCCTTGCGTCTGCCCCTAACCCCCTTCCACATGGATTGTATGAGTCGTCCTGACGCATCTTGCGTCGGGCCATTCCATGCGTCTTGGCATCGCACGCCCGGAACCCCAGCAAACACACCCGACGTACCCTGAAGATGTCGGCCCAACCCGGCAACAATGGGTGTATGAGTACAATGCGACACACCACCCAGCGTCCGAGCTCGGATTCGCTCGGCTCAAGCGAGGGATCCTCCGCATCGATTACGACCTCGCATGGCCAGCTGGGCCTCGCGAATCGTCGTCGTGGCGCGCGAGGGAACCAGTATCTGCGGATTACCTGCACGTTTCGGCGCTCAATCGGCAACCTGCCTGCAGGCACGAAAATCGCTGCCGACATCTTCGACGTCTCCCGGACCGGCGCCGGAATCCAATTCCAAGATACGTTTGTCCTAGACCCTGTCGAAGCTCGTGGGACGTTTCTTACACTTGAGGTCGCACTGCCCGATTTTGGCAAGCCACTTGCGGTGAAAGCTGAGATCAAATGGTGCAAACCAGCGAACTCACGCCAGAGGGCATTGCGTTTTGGGGTCCAGTTCTTCGATCCCTCGCCAGAACTCTTGACCGCAATGGCGGAGGTATGCTCCGCCGGAAAGAAGGACGAGCAATACCTATGGAATCTCTGGGAAACGCACCGCTCGAAGCAATAGAGACTGAGCTGCCGGGTCAACTCTGGGCTGTTGGAGGCGGCAAAGGCGGTGTCGGCAAGAGCGTAATCTCATGCATGTTTGCACACTCCCTTGGCCAGAATGGGCACAAGGTCATTCTCGTTGACGCCGACCTTGGCGGCGCAAATCTGCATACGCTTGCAGGCATTCGCATGCCAAAGTTCACGCTTGAGGACTTCCTGCTGCACCGAGTACGAGAACTTGAGGGAGTTCTCCTCGACACTCCGTTTGCCAATGTGAGGCTGCTTGCCGGTGGTTATGAGGTCGCATCGCTCGCTAATCCGAACTATGGCCAGAAGTCCCGAATAATTCGCGCGCTGCAGGGCCTCAAAGCAGACTACATTATCGTGGACCTCGGAGCCGGCACCGGTCTCAATACGCTGGATTTCTTCCTTGCGTGCAGTCGGCGGATAGTCGTTGTGGCTCCCCAGCCGACCTCGGTTCAGAATGCATATGGCTTCGTGAAGAGCGCCTTGTACCGAGCCCTTGGTCGATCACTGTCGAAGAATCCAGACGCCCTCCGAATAATGACAATGGCAGATGCATCTCGCGGAGAACACTCAGGGCAGACGATGGAGCAGAACGTCGCAGTGCTAAGAGCCTATGATCCCGAGTGCGCTGCAGTCGTCCAAGACATTCTGGACAACCTGACGATCTCGCTTCTCGTGAACATGGCCAACGACCGTGGGGAGGAGCGCACAGGCGACGTAGTCGCGGCAGTGTGTTCGCGCTATTTGGGCCTCAAGGCGGACAGCCTCGGCACCGTGCGAACGGATCCTGCAATACACCGATGGGTGTCTCGAATGGACCCCGCACAAGCCTTCGGCGGTGAGACAGGTTTCGCCGCCGCCGCGCTTCGCGTGATCGCAAATCGGATTGCCCCTCCCACGAGTCTACACGGAATGCACGCTCAATGCAGCGAACAGCCCCGACAGCCGGGTCGAGCGGCATAGGCCGACGTAATTAGGTCGTCGTCGACCTGCGCGAAGCAGCCTCACTGATCGGACTGCCTATCCTTGGCAATTCCAGTCTGCGAACAGGTCTACCGACTGGCGACCGGTTCGGCAGCTGCAGAGCCTGCTGGTACGTTGCGGAAGGTCATTTCGTCGAGCCTCTCCGCAAAGCGATCCTCGCATCCGGGACTGAAATTCAATATTCGGGCTGCATAGGCGCACTTGCCGAGGGGTGCAGGTTCTGTCCTAATCACCACGGCGTGGCAGCATATCCAGTCGTCCTTCCGGAGGCAGACTTCGATCTGGTAGGTCTCACGCAAAGGAAGAGGTATCTTTGTGCAAAAGAGGATGTCGCGGAGTCCGACGTTTCGTGTGGTTCCGGTGATCGTCCCTCGCTCATTGTGGTGAACGCGCATCGACAAAGCCGCGTCACTACGTCTGGTTCCTCGTCGGTCTGTTGCTGCCATTGTGTGAATGCCCTGCTTTCGGTTGGAAATCCCTGCTCATTGCGCCCGACTAGGTAGAGTTCTTCCACGAATCGGCGCGGTCTCATGGGTCATTCCGACGCAAGAGCGCACGCACCGGTGACGCATCCCCTCCGACGATGGCGAGAGGCAGCGCGATGAGCTCATACCTGCCCGCGGAAACCTCCCGAAGATCGACCGATTCGAGAATGTGAATGCTGGCGGCTCCGAGTGCGTGGTGGTTCGGCAGGTCCTTGCTGTCTATCGGGTCCACCGACGGCAGATCAATCCCCACAAGCGCGACGCCTCTCCGCGCCAGTTGCTGGATAAGCTGTGAAGTCATCACCGGGATTGCGGTCGGGAACGTCGAATGGTCCGTCCACGCACAGGTCTTGAAGAGCACGCGCTGGGGCAGGTCTCCCTCGACTTGCGCTAATAAGCCCACATCGAGTGCGTCGTACCCGACGGCATCCAGCACCGCGCATGGCCCCATGAATGGTTCCAGGTCGATTGCCTCGACCGTCGCGCCTTTCACGTCAAAGTGAAACGGCGCGTCCACATGCGTGCCCGCATGCAGGCTCATCCTAACCCGGCCTATGTTCACCACCGACTCAGGTCCGATCTCCGCCGAGAGCGAGAAACGGTACCGTTCGTCTCCCGGCCACATGGCGAGGCTTCGGTCTAGGGGGAGTGTGATGTCGAATATCTTCACGAGGGAGCCTCCAGAGTATCTACCTACGTGACAAGAGGCAGCTTGCGAGACACTCGCTCGAATTCGCCCGTTGTCAGAATCTCGTCGATTGCAACAACCGCTGACGCTGCCTCCGAGGTATCTACCTACGTGACAAGAGGCAGCTTGCGAGACACTCGCTCGAATTCGCCGGTTGTCAGGATGTCATTGAGCGCCACAACCGCCGAGGCTGCCTCCGAAAACGTGTTGTACAGCGCAGCCGGCGCGAGCCGAATTGTGTCCGGCGGGCGAAAGTCGGGCACGATGCCCCTGGCGCTTAGCGCCTTGCATATTCTCATTGCCTCTGTGTGACGGACGGCAACGTGTCCGCCTCGCCTCGAGTGTTCACGAGGAGTTGCGATAGTGATGCCCTGGCTGTCGGCAGCTTTATCGAGCATCAGCATCATGAGGTCTGTCGCAGCCAGGGACTTGGCTCGAATGGTGTTGATGCCGGCGTCCTGTATGTCAGTCAAGGAGCCCCAAAGCGGCGCCATGCTGAGCAGATTTGGAGTACCAATCTGCAGCCCGCCGGCGCCCTCGGCGGCCGTGAACTCGTCTGCCATCTCGAACTGCCTCTCCTTGCAAGACCCAAACCAGCCCGCAAGCCCCGGCGACTTATGATGATATCGAGGGTGAAGATAGAGGAAGGCGGAGGAGCCGGGCCCGCCGTTCAGATACTTGTAGCCGCACCAAAACGCAAAGTCGACATCCCAGGCGAAGAGCTGGTGGGGAACCGCACCGGCCGAGTGCGAGCAGTCCACCCCGATGAGCGCGCCGCATCGGTGAGCAGCGTCGCAAAGCCGCCGAACGTCTAGGAGCTGTCCCGTCGTGTAGACAACGCTTGGGACGACGACCATTGCACACCTGAAATTCATCCTCGATTCCAGTTCTTCTTCCAGGAGCAGACCGTCGGAACCCGCCTGGACGATGGTCAGCCGGTCTGCTGGCTGTCCACGAAGGGCAAGGTGACTCACCACGGCATATCTGTCGGATGGAAAGGCAAGAGAGTCCATGAGAATCTGCGAGCGTTCTCTGGACGGATGGTAGAGAGTAGCCAGGAATTGATGAAGGTTTACCGTGGTGCTGCCGGTGGCAATCACGCTTCCTGCAGGCGCGCCCATCAGGCGTCCCATGCGGCTGCCAAGCTCCTCCGCGAACGTGAACCATGGCGGCCTGCCTTCGGTCCAGCCGCGAATGCCCAGCGTTGCCCACTCCTCTACCACTCGCGCCAAAGACTCGCGGGCATTCGCGCTTAATGGTCCGAGGGAGTTACCGTCTAGGTAGGTCAATCCCGTGGGCAGCGTGAACCGCGAACGGAACGCCGCAAGCGGGTCCGAAGCGTCGAGGCTGCGGGCATGGTCGAGGAAATCTGACCAATGGTTGTCTGAAGGAGTGATTGGCACATCCCATCATATCATGCGCCGCTCAGGTAATGTAACCTCGAAGGACAAATCTCATGAAGCACGAGCATGGCAGGGTCGTTGTGATTACGGGCGCCTCGGCGGGAATTGGCCGCGATTGCGCGCTGCAGCTTGCCGAGCGCGGCTATCGGGTGGTGGCGGCAGCCAGGCGAATGGACCGGCTCAATGCCCTCTGTGAAGAGATATCGCGGTCCGGCGGAGTATGCTTGGCGGTTCAGACGGACGTCTCCGACGAGGCGGCGGTTGACGGCCTGCTGGCCCGCACAGTGGCAGAGTTTGGCCGCGCGGACGTGTGGATCAACAACGCCGGCTTCGGCCAACTGGCCACCATTGAGCAGACCACTGCCGACGAGATGAGGCAGCTCCTGGAGGTGAACTACCTGGGGGCCTTCTATGGATGCAGGGCGGCGGTTCGCCAGATGCGGCTGCAAGGCTCCGGGCACATCTTGAACATCTCATCGATGGCTGGAAAGGTCTGCACACCGCTCTCGGCGGGATACTCCGCCACAAAGCACGCGCTCAACGCGCTCACTGAGGCGCTCGAGATTGAGCTTGCCGGCACGGGCATTCGCGTGAGCTGCATCATGCCCAGCTTCACCACGACCGACTTCTCGGAAGTTATGGTTCGCAAGGTTGCTGGCGGCAGCAAGGCGCAAGTTCCAACCGCAACCTCGGCTCAGGTTGCCAGGCGCATTGTGCGGTGCGTCGAGCGCCCGAGGTCGGCGG
>VFKD01000350.1 GCA_009885735.1 bacterium | reverse complement strand
GCTCGCCAACCCCAGGCTTTATCCGCAAGGACCCAAAGGACAAGCTGCGCTTCGCGTTCGATAACGGCAACAGCTTCTATCCCCTCGGGCACAACGTCGCCTGGGGCAAGGTCGAAGAGATACTGCCGAAGATGGGCGCGGCGGGCGAGAACTGGTCGCGCATTTGGATGAACCATTGGGATGATAAGGACCTTGGCTGGCCGCAGGAGCGCAAGATGCAGGCGGGCGAGCTCGACCTGCAGGTGGCGAAGCGCTGGGACGACATTGTAGGCGTGGCCGAGAAGTCCGGCGTCTACTTCCAGATGGTGCTTCAGCACCACGGGCAATACTCCACGAATACCGACGCGAACTGGGCCAAAAACCCCTGGAACTCGGCAAACGGCGGCTGGCTCAAGACGGCCGACGAGTTCTTCAGCGACGAGAGGGCGGTTCGGCTGACGAAGGCTCGCTACCGCTACATCGTCGCGCGGTGGGGATACTCTCCAAACGTGATGGCCTGGGAGCTGTTCAACGAGGTCCACTGGACCGACGCAATGGTCCACAAGCATGTCGAAGAGGTGGCCGATTGGCACCAGAACATGGCGGAGTTCCTGCGCAAGCAAGACCCGTACAAGCGGCTCGTCACCACCAGCGCGGAGCTCGACACGCCAAGCATCTGGGCGAGCATGGACTACCTCCAGCCGCACCTTTATGCAGAAGACCTCGCGGCGAACGTCGGCTCCATTCTCCCGGCGAAGCTCGACAAGCCCATCTTCCTCGGTGAGGCCGGCCCCTCGTCCTACAAGGGTCACGAGCCGTCAGCCGGAATACGAAGCGTCGTCTGGCCCAGCATCATGAGCGAGGCCGGCGGTGCAGCGCAATACTGGGCGTGGGAGATGGTGGAGAAGGAGAACCTCTACTCGCTCTTCAAGCCCGCATCGGACTTCGTGCGCCAGAGTGGACTTCTCTCGAAGCGCGGCCTTGTCTCGGGCGGGTTCGGCATCGAGACGAAGCAGCGCGGCCCGATCACCTTCTCGCCTGGATTGGGATGGGCCGCCTCAAAACGGCTGGAGTTCACGGCGCTGCCATCCGGAGCGGTAACCGGCCTCTCGGAGATGCCCGCCTACCTTCAGGGCAAAGTCAAGAAGGAGATGTTCCCCTCCGCCACCCTGAACGTTTCGTTTGCAGAAGCAGGCACGTGTACTATCACCACGGACAGCGCGGCGAAGGCGGGCGCACTCCTCACCGTGAGCGTGGACGGCGCGAAGGCGGCCGAGCAGGCCTATCCGGCAAGTGCCGCGGACTCGAACGCACCGGTCTCGATTGAAGTAAAGGTGCCTGCCGGCTCTCACGCGATTAGGCTGGAGAACATGGGCGAGGACTGGGTTCGGGTCAAGAGTATTTCGCTCTCCGGCTACGGACCCGTGCTGCGAGTCTTCGGCAAGTCGAGCTCGGACTTCGCGGTGGCCTATGTGAGCCGAAGGCAAGGAGCGCAGATGCCGCCAGGAGGCGCGAGCGGAACGCTCTCACTTGCAGGCCTGAAGGCGGGCGAATACAAGGTGGCCTGGTGGGACACGAATACCGGCAAGGTCTCGTCCGAGCAGACGGCAACGGTTACGGCGTCCTTGCCACTTTCGGTCGAAACTCCTCCAATTGTTGAGGACGCTGCCGTCGTCATTTCTCGCACCGGCGACGCGGCAAAGGCGCAGGGCAAGGCTCTCGCCAAGAAAGCGCAATAGGGCCATGGCTCGCCTTACGTCGCCACTCCGCTCGTTCATTCCCTTGGCTCTTGTCACTGCTGTCTCTTGTGTCCCTTTCGTCTCTTCTTACGGCCTCGCCCAGACGCCGGCAGACCCCCAGGCCACCGCTGTCCTGGAGTCCATGGCAAAGGCCTATAGAAGCCTTGGCAAGCTCGAGCAGACCACCACATTCAGCGGCGAAGGAGAGGCCATGGGCAAGTACTCGGCCGCCCGCCTCGCCTTTCAGCGGCCAAACAAGTTCGCCCTCGACGTGCTGGGAAACGGCACGCAAGGAACTTCGGGGCTGGCAGGCCGATTCTTGTGCGACGGCAAGGAGTTCTACACGTATCAGCAGAGCGCGGGATACTATTCGAAGGAGCGCGCGCCGAAGGACCTAACCGGCTTCAAGCATCTCGCGCTGACGCTCGAAATGTCCGTGATTACTGGAACAGACCCGTCATCGCAGCTCACCAGCAGCGTAAAGGGGATGTCGCTTGATGAGCCCGCTCAGGCCGACGGAGTGCTGTGCGACGTGGTGGCGCTCGACCTGAGCCAAGGCAGGCGCATCACCGTGGTTCGGCTCTTTGTGGGGCAGAAGGACCGCCTCGTGCGGCGCATGACCTACGATTCAGAGGACGCGCCTCGCAAGCCGGAGGACGAGAAGCCGCGCGACCCGCAGGACGAAGAACCTCCGATTCGCCGGGTAACTCCGCCCGTGCGCTACTCCTACGACAACCGAGTTGAGCCCGATCCCAAGTT
>VFKD01000646.1 GCA_009885735.1 bacterium | reverse complement strand
TCAGCTTCGCATCCTCCGAGAATGGAGGTGACACAAGCTCAGCAACTCGCTTCATCCCGCCATAGCCGCCGGCCGGAAGCAGGTCAATAGGATTACTTGCAAGGGGTGAAGCCTGCACTGGAACTCCTGCCACCTGCATCAGCGCCTCAATGAACACGGACCTGCCAAACGAAGCCGGATCCTCGATCTCGGCTGTCTGAAGTAGCGGCTCTGCGCCGTCCGCTATCGTTCCTCGAACCACCAGTCTTCCCGGCGCGACAGTGCGAATGCTCACGCCTTTGGCCGTGGCCTTTGCCACTGTTGTCACAAGTGCATCTATTTGAAGTGCCGAGCTCTTAGGCCGCCAGTCCACCGTCGCCGGCTCACCCGCCGCTCTCGCGGTGATGGTGAAGTCAATCAGGCCGTCGTTAATGATGAGCGGAGTTAGCCAGTCCGGCCCGGAACCGGTCACCGGCGTGCGATCGAAGAGCTGATTGTCCACGATCACCTCGCCCGTTACTCTGAGGATGCCGGAATCGGCCACCATCTTGGCGAGCTTGTTGAAGCCTGCGAGCGGGTCCTGAGGAGTCAACTTGCCGTCATAGATGTGGTCGCTATTCTGGAACGCAATTCGCCCAAGCTCGTCCGTCCGCCCTCCAAGCGTTGGGTCTCCCGAAGCCACCAGAATCAGGTCACCGGTAAGCGTACCCTTTTCGTCCACCTTGCCTCGCGCATAGACAGGTGTCTTGAATCTATAGTTTGCTCCAAGAGCATCCAGCGCAGCAGCCACCGAGAAGAGCTTCGTGGTGGAGGCGGGCATGAAGAGCTTGTCTGGGTTGATCTCTAGGAGCGTCTCCTTGGTTTTGGGGTCGACCACCAGCATGCCCCAGTGCGCCTCTCGATACTTTGGCTGCAAGATGAACTTCTCGACCTCGCCCTTGACGTCGGCGCGCACATGCACTGTCGCTGCCGCCGTGAACAACGTGGCGAACACAAGGGCTATCGAAGAGCGCAGTCTCATCAGCTCACCGAGAACCAGGCGGCGATGCAAAACACCACCAGAGCCGCAGGCACCAGCAGCTTCCAGCAAAAGCCCATCATCTGGTCCACCCGAAGGCGCGGTACGGTCCAGCGAATCCACATGAGGAGCGTCACGACGACGAGTGTCTTGAGCGTGAACCAGACCGGCTCCGGCAAAATAGGTCCATGCCAGGCACCGAAAAACAGGATGACGGCGAAGCCTGCGGTGAAGAAGTTGTTTGCAAACTCCGCCAGAAAGAAGAACGCAAAGCGCATACCTGAGTACTCGGTGTTGAACCCGCTCACCAACTCGGAATCGGCCTCCGGCAGGTCGAAGGGCGTCCGGTTGAGCTCTGCCAGACCGCTGATGAGGAAGATCAAGAACGCCGGGATGAGAATGGGATAGCGGACTATGTTCCAGAGCCCGGTCTGCTCCGCCCCAGCCTGAGCAAGCGACATCGTCCCAGTGAGCATGACAACGGTAAGCACCACGAGCACCATCGGTATCTCATACGACAGGACCTGTGCCACGGCGCGCGCGCCACCTAGGAGCGAATACTTGTTGTTTGCTCCGAACCCCGCCGCAAGTATGCCCACAGCGGCATTCGTGCTAATGGCAATTACGAAGAGCATCGCCAGAGGATAGTCGAGCCCCAGCCACGTGCTGGAAAACGGCAGCACCATAAACGTCATCACGGTGGGCACGAACACGATGAACGGGCCGACAAAGAAGAGTGCCCTGTCGGCCTTCGTAGGTACGATGTCCTCTTTGATGAGCAGCTTCACCGCGTCCGCCAGCGTCTGCCCCAGGCCCTTCCAGCCCACGTGCATTGGTCCGAGGCGAGCCTGCATCCATCCCGCGAACTTGCGCTCCCACCAGATCAGGAAGAGCACGTGAAGGGCGATGAAGTTGACAATCACAAACGCCTTGGCGCTTGCATTCAAAAGCGCATTTGGCGCGATTGCCGTGACGAGCGGATCTAGAAGGGTGCCGGAGACTCGCACGCCGATCCAGATGACCCCAAGCGCGGCCAGCGATGCGGCCACGCCTGCCGCCAACTGACCTCGGCGATATGCCGGGCTCGCGGCCACCATACTGCTAGGCATTCACTGCGCTCCGCATCGCCCTTAGCGAGTCCCGAAGTCGCTGGGAACGCGCACTCCCAGGACCTTAACGAGGAATGTCCACTTGTCCGTGGCCTCCTCAATCACCATTGCCGTCGGCTTGCCCGTACCGTGTCCCGCTCGCACGTCGATTCGGATGAGCGTGGGGGCAGCGCCCGCTTGCGCCGCCTGAAGAGCGGCCGTGAACTTGAAGCTGTGCCCCGGAACCACTCGGTCATCGTGATCACTGGTGGTTACGAGAGTTGCAGGATACTTCACTCCCGCCTTGATGTTGTGCAGAGGCGAGTAGGCCAAGAGCGTCTTGAACTCATCCGGCTTGTCCGGAGAGCCGTAGTCGCTGGTCCAGCCCCATCCGAGGGTGAACTTGTGGAAGCGCAGCATGTCCATCACGCCCACGGCGGGTACCGCAGCGCCGAAGAGGTCCGGTCGCTGGTTCATGCACGCGCCGACCAGAAGGCCGCCGTTGCTGCCTCCGCCAATGGCCAGCCTGGGGGAGCGCGTGTAGCCGTTCTGCGTGAGCCACTCGCCCGCGGCAATGAAATCGTCGAAGCAGTTCTGTTTGTTCTTCAGCCGGCCTCCGTCGTGCCATGTCTGACCATACTCGCTGCCGCCTCGGATACAAGCCACGGCGAAGACACCGCCCATCTGCATCCAGGCGATAACTGAGGGACTGAAGGCCGGCGCCATAGCGTTGTTGAAGCCGCCGTAGCCATACAGGTAGGTCGGATTATTTCCATCAAGCGTAATGCCGCGTTTATAGGTAATGAACAGGGGAACCCGCGTGCCATCGTTGCTCTTGTAGAAGATCTGCTTTGTCTCAAACTCGGCAGGGTCGTATGCGAGCTTCGGAGCACGAAACACCTCGGATGCTTGGGTTCGCAGGTCGTACCGATAGACCGTGGGCGCCGAGGTGTAGCTCTGAAAGGAGTAGAACGTCTCGGGGTCGCTGCGCCTGCCGCTGAAGCCGGTGGCGGTGCCAATTCCTGGGAGCCGCACCTCTCCCAAGGGAGCGCCGTCCAGCCCGAAGCGCTCGATCCTCGTCTGAGCATCACGCAAATAGTTGGCAATAATCTTGCCTCCTACCATCGTTACTCGGTCGAGTTTCTCCTTGCGCTCAGGCACTATCACAGTCCACGAATCCTCGCCCGGCGACCGCAGGTCCACCTTAATGAGTCTGGCTAACGGAGCGGATTTCGTGGTGGTGAAGTAGAAGCTCTCGCCCACGTTGTCGATGAAGTTGTAGTCGGCATCTCCAGCCGTGAAGAGCGGCTTCACAGCCTCCAGCCCTCCGGAGACCGTCGGATTTGACGGGTCGATCAGGTCCATATAGAAGATGCGAGCTTCCGGGTCGGTCCCTCGGCCCACCGAGATGATGAGGTATCTGCCGTCATCTGTTACGCTGCCGTGGATGTACCATTCCGGCTGGTCCTTGCGCTCAAAGATGAGGACGTCCTGCTCCTGCGGCGTACCCAGCTTGTGATAGTAGAGCATGTGTCCTTGGTTGCGGCT
>VFKD01000727.1 GCA_009885735.1 bacterium | reverse complement strand
TTCCGCCCTAACTTGTGCGGCGGCCTGTGTCCTCCTTGCAGCGATTCGCGCAGATGTTCAGGCAGACGTCGTCCAGACCGTTCCATATCCGCCTGGGTCGGCAAGTGAAGCGTCAATCGTGCTGGACGCCTCGCAAAGCAAAGTGCTGGACGGCTCGCGAACCGCGGAGGTTGGAGGGGGCTGGACGTATCGAATATCTGCCCCGGCCGGCGCACGCTGCACGCTCGTGCTTTCCTCGGAGGGAAACCTCTCGGTTCGCACTACCACACTGGCGGCCAAGGTCCTGAAGTCGCTTGTGGAACGAACGGACAACGCCACGCGCGTACGGTTCACGATGCCGGTGCGCGGTGGGGCAAAGTCGCCCGGATCGTCGATACTCGTGCAGATTCGCGCCGTATCCGGCCCAATCGCGGTGCAGTCGGTCTCGCTGGAGGCTTCCACTCCCGACGCCAACAACAATGGTCTAGGCGACTGGATGGACCGGTTTCTTGCACCCGCCGCGGGAACCAATGTCCGTCTTGCGCCTCGGCCACCAAGCCCAACTACGATGTTCCAAACCGGCAGAGCCTACGACCCATCGATTGCCGTGCCAACGGACGCGGTGATGGTTCATGGGAATTCGCCGGAGACCATTGAATCGTGGCGAAGGCAGGGCTACACGGTCTACACGATGGGCGGGTTTCGGAAGGGCAAGGAAGCCGCTGAAGCGCTGGCAGGAGAGGTTCAGACTGACGCCCAGGGCCGGATGCTCGCCATTGGTGGCGACAGCTTCTATATGGTTCCAACGGCGCGGGCAAATACCGAATCGACCCGGTACTTTCTGGACGCGCTGCAAGCCGGCGCCGCCGGCATCTGCCCAGAGGAGCCGGAGATGTTTGCTCAGTCAGGCTATTCCGAAGCCTTCAAGCAGGAGTGGCAAGCAAGTTACGGCAGCCCATGGGAGGCGCCCACCTCCAGCGCGGCAGCAAGGATGCGGTCGGAACAGTTGAAGGCGACTCTTACGGTGCGCCAGATCTCGACCATCCTTAAGGGAGCAAAGGAGAGCGCGCCGACCGCTGCTCGAATGCTGGCGCTTCACAGCCCTATCACCTACGCGCAGTGGGGCATCGTGATGTCCCACTTCGCCCTTGCGTCGCTGCCTGACCTTCAGGAGATAATCGGCCAGGTCTGGACAGGCACGGCAAAGTCCGCGGCGAAGGTGATGGGCGCGCGCTCCGAGCGGCTCTTCGAAGTCGCGGCGCTTGAGTATTCGTCTTTCTACAATCTGATTCGGGGAACGGGCAAGCGCCTCTGGTTTCTCACGGATCCCGTCGAGGACCAGTCCGGGCTTGCCGAGGACGTGTACCGCAACGGATATGAGCAGGTGACCGCCGCGGCGCTGCTGACGGGCGATGTGCATAGGTTCGAGGTGATGCCGTGGCCCGAGCGTGTGTTTGGCCGCATCTCGTCGGAATATGCCGTAGAAGTGAACACTGTTTCGGGCGCCCTTTCAGAGATGTGGCAGCATCCCTACTCTGGGATTGTTGGAGGCACCGAGGGCATAGGGGTCTTGTTCGCAGACTCGATGGCGCTGCTTCGAGGCGAGCCACTGAGATCCGACTTCGATGCCTTCTACGGTATGGCGCTTCCGCTCTTTGTCCACGGAATTCCGGTACAGGCGGTCTCGCTCGACCGGATTGCCGAGCCTGGCTACCTGAACCGCGTGAAGATGCTCATTCTGTCTTACGATCTGCTGTTTCCCTCTGGCCCGCAGGTTCACGATGCCCTAGCCGCTTGGGTGAAGAGCGGCGGGGCGCTCATGCTGGTGGGCGGCCCAGGGATCGCGAGCGACATCCCCGACGCCTGGTGGCGAAAGGCTGGGATGAAGTCTCCCATGCAAGACCTGCTCCAGCGGCTGTTCGGCGCGCCCTTGGGCGTTACTCTCGTTCGCGGTCCAGTCACGAGCGAACCCAAGTGGTCCGCTCCTCTCGCGTCCGCGCAGAGAGCCACGATGGGCGAGGCAAATCGCTCCAGGGTGGAGGTCGACCTCACGCCCTATGCCAAGGCGGGCGGATCCGCCCTCGTGAGGCTGCAGGACATCGACGCGAGCGACGGTTGGGGCGCTTGGGTCGCATCGGCGGAGCTGCGCATCGGCGGCAAGCTTGCTGCATCATTCCGAGCTGGGTCGGAAATCGAGAGCCGGTTCCTCTGGCAGGACCGCGACAGCAGGTTCAACGGAGAGGCTCGATTTGCCGATGGCGACGCGCACTGGACCTATCGGTTCGACAACCTCCCAGCCAACCAACCCGTTACGCTCACCCTCGACATTGCAAATGGCTATGTGGTTCGTGCCGCGTCTCCCACCGCCGAGGCGGTTCGTTTGCGCGCCGTCGACCCCAAGACCGACCCAACTCTGGCGGTGCTCAGGGTGCCGACAGACTATGAACTGACACTTGCGGAACCTCCGGCAGGGGCGCAAGTGCTATGGAATGACGACCAGAGCCGGCGCCCCGCTTCCTGGACCGCTCGGGCCGGCGTGGGAGTGGTGACCTACGCGGGCGTCTCTGCCGCATTTCTAACTGCGACGGCTCAAAGCGCCCGGTGGCACCGGGCGCTCACCAAAATAACGCTTGCGGCTGTCAAGGTGCGATACGCCGAGGCCCAGAAGCTGATGGGGCGACGCGGACCCTACCTCGCCGTGCGCGCCCTGGGCAAGGAAGCCGAGCTGGATGGAACCTACGTGAACCTCCTCAGCCCAACCCTTACTATTGTGGATGACCCGGTCATCCCTGCAGGCGGGGTCGGGCTGTTGCTTGTCCCAACGAGCCTAAAGCGACGACCGAGGCTTCTGGCCGCATCGGGGCGATTGTTTGCCAGGGCCGAGAGCGACTCTTCGCTGGCCTTTGTGGTAAGTGCACCCAGCGGCACCCGCGGCGTCGCTCGCATCTGGACAGGCGGGAAGCGGCCCATTGCGACCGAGGTCAGGACTAGCCTCGGCGCTGCGCCACGAATCGAGACCAAAACGGAGGGAAACACTCTCCTGGTTCGCTACGAAAACGACGCCCGCGGCGTCGCGATTAGGCTGCTCTGGAAAGCGCCTGTGGCGCCAAAATCTGCGGGAGCATCACGCTCCACTCCGCAGCGCCGCACTGCAAAGAGAACGAGCGTCAAGCGCAAAATTCGCTCAAGCGCCGGCAAGTCGCCGCGAGCAGATAGGCGCTCTTCAAGCGCTAGGAGGCGCAGATAACCGTGTATGGCAGCGGCGGAGGCAAGTGGTGAGCGGACCGAACCTCGAAGCCTGCCTCATGCAGCCACACTGAACAGTCTTCCGCACTGAACACGCCACCGGCCGGCGTGGTGAGAAGCATCTGGAGACCGAAGTGCGCGGCAAAACGGTGTGACTGCGGATTGCCGGACATAATGTCCGCAACATAGAGCACCCCGCCTGGGATAAGCGCGAGGCGCACTCCAGCAAGTATTGTCTGAATTGCCTCGCCGGACATCTGGTGAAGGACCCCCGAGATCAGCACGCAGTCATACTCGGACTTCCCAAACAGGCCTGACAATACGTCACCGTCGCGGACCGTGATCCTTTCTGCGAAGCCAGCGGCATCAATCATCTCCCTCGCGATGCGTGCTATTCCAGGCACCTCCACCACCGTGGCGTGCAGGTCCGGATAGCGAGCCACCAGCAACCGGCTGTAGCCGCCGGAGCCGCCCCCAAGGTCGAGCAAGCGAGTGCGGCCCGTAAGGTCAAGTGCGCCCACTATCGCACGAGCGGGGCCGGCAGCGCGTTCGTCCATTCCCTCTACAAACCGCCGCGTCCGCTCCTCATCCTCCCCAAGGTGAAGCGCCATCTCGCGCACAGGCTCTCCCGCTGCCACTGCGCGCGGAAGGTCTCCCCAGGCGGCGTACTGGTCGCGGCTCCACAAAATTGCCTTCCCAAAGTACGCAGGACTTTCGGGCGTCAGGTAAGCGGAGGAGACCTCCGATAGACGGTAATCGTCTCCTGTACGCTCAAGCAGTCCGAGCGATGCCAGCGCCTCGCAAAGGGCCGTAACGCCGCGACACGACCAATTCATCGATTTCGCCAGTTGGGCTGCCGTGGCCGGGCCACAGCGCAGGTGCGCGAAGAGACCACAGTCTATGGCGGCAAAGAGCGCGGCTGACTCCCAATAGGCAGTAGAGAGGCGAAACAGCTCCGTTGGATCTGGAAAGCTGTTTCGGGATGTCGGTATACTCAAGGCGAAGATCCTTAGTGTCTGGCTTGAACCATCATCGTGGGCGCCGCGCATATCGCGTGCCGAGTCGTTGACACGTCGCTGCGCCCACGGCTATCATAGCCCATTCCACGCGGCGAAATCGCAGAGCACCTCGGTTACCCTGGAGAATTCATTAGTATGCCAAGCCTTGTCGTTGAGATTGGAACCGAGGAGATGCCGGCCGGCTCGGCGCCGTCCGCCCTGGCGCAGTTTGCCGAGGCCGTGTCATCGAGGCTCACGGACGCGCGCATTCCTGCAGAGAGTGTCGAGGCGCTTGGAACGCCTAGGCGCCTCATTCTCCGCGCCGTTGGCGTGCCGGACCGGCAGCCGGATGCCGAGACGATTGTGCGCGGTCCATCAGCCTCGATTGCATTTGACTCGACGGGAGCGGCCACCGGCGCTGCGGTTGGCTTTGCTCGGAAGCAGGGAGTCGTTCCTTCCGATCTCGAGCGTATCTCTACGGCTCAGGGTGACTATGTACAGGCCAGGGTGGCATTAGCAGGGAAACCATCCGCAGAGGTGATCGGCCCGATCGTGGAGGAGAGTGTTCGCGCCCTCACCTTTCCCAAGATGATGCGCTGGGGCACCGGGGCAATGCGGTACGTACGTCCGATTCGATGGATAGTTGCGCTGCTGGACGACGAAACTGTTCCCCTTGAGATAGGCTCGGTGAGGTCCGGCCGCCTGAGCCGAGGACACCGGTACCTGTCGCCTGCCGAATTCGAGGTGAACGGCGCAGATTCCCTCTTGTCGCAACTTGAGGGCGCAGGCGTTATCTCTAACCCAGAATCTCGACGAAGCATGATCCGCGAGCAGTGCGACGCCCTTGCTGCGTCTGCTGGTGGACGAATTCCGTGGGATGACGCACTCCTGGATGAGAACACCTGGCTCGTCGAGTACCCCACCGCCCTGGTCGGGCGTTTCAACCCCGAGTATCTGCAGCTTCCAAGGGCTGTTCTCGTTACCGCTATGAAGAAGCATCAACGATTCTTCCCCATCGAGGACTCGCGGGGTGAGTTGCTCCCACTCTTCGTCTCAATACGCAACGGCGGCTCGGACTCGCTGGACCTGGTGAGGGCAGGAAACGAGCGCGTGCTTACGGCGCGGTTTGCCGACGCCCACTACTTTTTTCGACAGGACCGCGAAGTGCCTCTGGATGAGATGGCTCGCAGCCTGGGACGTCTTGTGTTCCAAGACAAGCTGGGGACAATCGCGCAAAAGGTTGAGCGACTCGAACTGCTTGCTGGACGCATCGCCGGTGAGATTGGGCTGAATGCCGGTGACCAAGCAGATGTCTTGAGAGCGGCGCACCTCTGCAAGGCAGACTTGGTGAGCCATATGGTGATCGAGCTGCCCTCGCTTCAAGGGGTCATCGGACGTGAATACGCTCTTCTCACCGGCGAGAACCAGGCAGTCGCGGACGCAATCGCCGAGCACTATATGCCCAAGGCGGCGGGAGATGCCACACCTCCGTCACGTTCAGGGAGACTCCTTGCCTTGGCGGACCGTATCGACACACTGGTGGGCTACCTGGCCGTGGGAACCGTACCGTCCGGCTCCAGCGACCCCTTTGGACTGCGCCGTGCTGCCCACGGAGTTGCGCAGATACTGGCCGACGAGCCCGAGTTCCCGTCTATCTCAGCGCTCATCGATTATGCCTCGACGGCCTATTCGGAATCTATCGGCCTTGATGTCGACACCGCGAACGTGACTGCCGGACTGCATACCCTCCTCCGCGCTCGGCTCGCCAGCATGCTCGATGACAAGGGATTGACCTATGATCAGGTCGATGCCGTCCTTGGTGGCGGGCAGCCGTACGCGATGCATCCAGCCTCTATCATGCAGCGTGCGGCCATCCTCAAATCCGTCTCAATTCGTCCGGAGTTCAGCGCTGCGGTTCAGGCGGCGACGCGGCTTGCGAACATTCTCAAGTCGAGCACTCTGCCCGCGGATGGCGATCCAATTGATACCAGTGCGGCTTCCGCCCGGTCCATATTAGAGACACGGCGATACTTGGAAGCCTATGCGTCGAGGATCAACCCAGCGCTCATTCAAGAGCCCGCGGAGAAGGCGCTTCACGCGGCATTGCTCAACACTCTGCCCGGAGTAGCGGAGGCCGTTTCTACCAGTGACTTCCAGAAGGTTTATACGTGCTTGACCAGCCTCGTCGGCGACATCAACGACTTCTTCGACCAATGTATGGTAAACGCGCCGGATCTGGTCGTAAGGGCGAACAGACATGCGCTCGTCGGCCTGGCGGATACGATGGTTAAGACATTCGCGGACCTCACAAGAATTATTGTTAGTTGATGACTCGACCGGTTGTTTTGCTCCTGCCTGCTTGCATCGCCCTCCTCGGCGCGACGCAGCAACCCAAAAACCAGGATAAACCCGATCCGGCGGCCGACCTTCTGGGCAAGGTGCTGAAGAGTTATGCGTCCGCAAAAGGGTACAAGGGAGGCTGGAACTACATTCTGGAGAGCGGCGCCAGCGTTACCCGGATGCGCGCCGAGATTCGCTCCTCCGGCACGGACAAGCTGTCATATCGCCTCTCTAAGGTCAAGCCGTTGGACAAGGAATCTCCCGACGATTCGATCCCGGAGCTTGCTGTCATCATTGACGGGACCACAGCTTGGTTTCAGAATACGACCGACAACACCTACTACAAGGTGAAGCTGCCCAAGCGAGCCGCCCTGTCTCCGCTCACATTCTTCCCTCAAATCCATGCATCGAGCCGCATAGAGTGGGTTCAGGACATAGCCGTGGCCGCCGCGGGCCGTGTGCTCCTGCGCGCTAGCCGCCCAGACGGCGGCACCACCAGCATGGAGATTGACGCGGCTTCGTCCACCCTAGTGAAGATCGTCGCGAGCATCCCGGTAGGCGCCGGCAAGGTCACCTCTACACTCGTGGTAGACACCCAGGTGCTTGGATTCGAACCTCCAGCGTCCGACTTTGCATTCAAGCCTCTTAAGGGCGCCAAGGAGATCGCCGCTCCTCCCGGTGCCGCTGCGCTCTTCGGGCCCACCGCTCCATAGCAGCCTCGCCGCTGACCCGTCTTTCATCCACTCTCCGACAAAACCGATCCGCTGGCATGTATCAATTGCAGTGCCTCCTGGCTCTTGAGTATGGCTGCAACGGCAGGACTTCTTGTCCTGCCCAACTCTCATTACTCAGAAAGAGGAGACAATCATGAAGTCAATCCAATTGGCATTCCTACTTGCGTGTGCCGCGTTGCTTGCACCCGCAGCCCCATGTGGAGCTCAGGACGCACGATTTTTGGACATCAATGACGCTGTACCTCGGTTCCAGTTTGGCTGGGGCTACTTCGGCTACTACAACTCCGCGGCAACGGCGCCGGATCCTACCAATGCAAACCGACTGGTTATCGGCCTGGATGCATTTCGAGCCGGACCGTCGGCGCTGTCCGCAGGAGTCGACACCATCAGCTTCCGGATTGCAGCTCCAGATGGCTATGCGGTGAAGTCAGTGGCGATTACGCAGACCGGCTCCACCAGTGTGTCACGGATAGGCTTTGCAAGCGCGACGGGCAGCTGCAGCGTAGGCGGAGTGGCCTACTCTCTGGGCGGCCGAACCGGCACCGGCGGGTTCGTGTGGAACCGTTTGGTGGACCTCACCGGTCAGGGCAAGTCGCGGGTGGCCGTCTCGATTACCAGCAGTGTATCCGCAGCTACGCACTTTAGCCTTGGCTCGTCGTCCTCAACCATCGCGTCTGCCTCTGTCTTGGTAACGCTCGAACCCTTGACAAGTCTGGCGGCCTCATCCCGCAGCTCTGCCATGGGCGCACAAATTCCAGCGGTTCGCCTCGCGCGTCGCGAAGAAGGACACCGAAATTGAAGCACTTACCGCTCTCGCTCATCTCAAGTCGCTGTAAGATAACGAACGCGTTTACAGCGGCTGTCGCGGGACTCCTGATCCTTACAGGCACTGCAGCCCAGTCACAGCCCTATGCGTACGTGACTCAATCCGGCGCCGCGTCGGTCTCCTTGATAGACACTGCTACAAACTTGGTGGCTGGCACTATCGCCGTGGGTGTCAATCCAACGAGAGTAGCTTTCAACCCAGCCGGAACCCGCGCCTACGTGTCGAACACGGGCTCCGACTCCGTCAGCGTGATCGACACTGCAACCCGGTCGGTGCTGGCCAACATCGCGGTTGGTGACGGTCCGGGCTATCTAGCAGTTACTCCGAACGGAGAACGAGTCTACGTCGCCCTCGCAGGCGGCCTCGTCGGCGTTCTCGATACGGCATCGAACACACTGATGACCACCGTAACAGTCGGTACACCAGGGCTCGGAGGCACCGGCGGCCTGGCTGTAACCCCGGACGGAAGCAGGGTCTATGTGGCTTCCGGGTACGTCTCCGTGATAGAAACGGCGTCCAATACGGTAATCGCAAACATCATAGCGGGCAACGCACCCATCGATGTGGCCATCACTCCGGATGGTACTCGCGCCTACGTTACTAACGCCTTCGGCCTAGGTGAGTTCTCGTTCGACGGACAGGTCGTTGAGGTGAACATCGCAACCAATTCCGTGTCGGATGTGATCGGATTCTGGTCTGTTCCGGGATCGATTGCAATCTCCCCAGACGGCACTCACGCCTATGTCGCTGCGGTAGCGCGCTGGGTAGACACCGGCTATGGAGCCGCGTTCATTCCAGACCGCTGGGTTGGAGTCATCGACCTTACCACGAACACGCTCACTAACTTCGTACTCATGACCAAGACTGCTGCAGGAATAGGCGTCACCCAGGACGGAAGTCGCGTATACGTGGCGATACGATTGTCCAACACGGTTCAGGTAATTGACACTGCAACGAACGCTGTGACAGCCGCGGTTGCCGTGCCTGGAACTCCTACGGGCCTCGGCATCCTGATTACACCTCCGCCGGTGCTGCTCGGCCTGACGGTTTCACCCTCCAGCGTGGCTGGCGGCAAGGAGTCTGTAGGAACTGTGACACTCGACCGATGGGCTCCCACGGGCGGAACCGCGGTCAATTTGTCTAGCAAAAGCCTTTATGTCTCGATTCCTGCGACAGTCGTCGTTCCTGCGGGCGCGTTAAGCACTACATTCACAATCGGGACGATCCCAGTTACCAGCCAGACCACGGCAAACATCCGCGCAACTCTGAATGGGACACTCGTGAAGGCGCCATTGACCATCAAGCGGGCCGTCCCCAAGTCGGTAACGCTTGCTCCCGCGCGCCTGGTTGGAGGCGCAGCATCCACCGGTACCGTGACGCTCACCGGTCCAGCTCCGGCGGGTGGAATACTCGTTGCCCTATCGAGTTCACATGGCGCTGCGAGTGTCGCACCGTCGGTACTCGTTCCGGCAGGCGACTTGTCGGCATCGTTCAGCATTGCAACCATCCCTGTCGCCGTGCTTACCAAGCCTATCATCAAGGCCACCGCAAACGGAATCTCAAAGACTGTAGTGTTGAAGATCGATCCCTAGCTACCAGGGCTTACCGCACACGACGAAGCCGCGATTCCATCCTGGATCGCGGCTTTCGTT
>VFKD01000468.1 GCA_009885735.1 bacterium | reverse complement strand
TCCTCTCCAAGGACGAGGGTGGACGGCACACGCCGTTCTTCTCGGGCTATCGTCCTCAGTTCTACTTCAGGACCACGGACGTAACCGGAGAGATGTTCCTTCCCGAGGGCGTGGAGATGGTGATGCCTGGCGACAACATCACTATTACGGGGAAGTTGGGCCAGCCTATCGCGATGGAAGAGGGACTTCGGTTCGCGGTTCGCGAGGGCGGGCATACCGTGGGAGCAGGCGTCGTCAGCAAGGTTCTTAAGTAGGCAGGAAATGCAGGGTCGGGCGAGGCCGAAATGGCAGCCCGACCCTCATGTTTGCGTGGCGCAATGAGACCGGTGGTCGAGGTAGAAGACACCGGTGCGGCGGGGCGCAGCGAAGGAGCGACACATGGCTGTAGCACGGCGGGATAAAGTGAGAATTCGCCTTCGGGCGTTTGACCACCGCATCCTGGACACCTCGGTGGAGAAGATAGTGGACACGGCGCGGCGCACGGGCGCCCGAATCAGCGGTCCAGTCCTCTTGCCCACCGAGAAGAACATACTCTGCGTTAACCGAGGGACCACCATCGACAAAGAGTCGATGGAGCACTTCGAGATGCGCACGCACAAGAGACTTATCGACATTCTGGAGCCGGGAGCGAAGACGATAGATGCGCTCATGCGGCTCGATCTTCCTAGCGGAGTGGACATCGAAATTAAGCTGTAAGACTCTCGGAGGCGCAAGCCTCCACCGTCCGGCCTGCTCCAAAGGGTGCAGGTCGAGACATAAGCAATAACGGGCAAAGGACACCGGGTTTACCGGCGCACCTGCCTCTGTGGAGACAACCTTGGTAAACACAATTCTGGGCAAGAAACTGGGCATGACCCAAGTCTTCAATGAAGACGGGTCGGTGACGCCGGTTTCCGTGATAGAAGCAGGACCCTGCATTGTCACGCAGCTCAAGAGTGTTGAGACGGATGGATACATCGCCGTCCAGGTCGGATTCGGAGATCGCCGACCCAAGCACGTGACTAAACCTCAGTTGGGACACTTCCGCGGCGGGCTCAAGAGCCCAAAGCACCCCGACGTGAAACCGTGCCGCACTCTTCAAGAGGTTCGAACAGACGACATTTCGGATCTGAGCATCGGGCAGAGTATTACGGTGGACAACGTTCTAGAGGTTGGCGACCAGGTCAAGGTCACCGGCACCTCCAAGGGCAAGGGCTTTGCAGGCGTCGTGAAGCGCTACCACTTCCACGGTGGTGATGAGACGCACGGCATTATGGTCCACCGCAAGCCGCAGTCCAGCGGAGCAACCGACGCAGCGCGCACCTTCAAAGGCACCAAAAAGCCTGGGCACATGGGCAGCAAGACCGTCACTGTGCGCGGGCTAACCGTATGGCGAATCGACACCGAGAAGAACCTACTCTTCATTCGGGGCGCGGTTCCCGGCGCGAACGATGGTCTCTTGACCATCACGCGGATTTAGGGAGGACAAGAGCGATGCCAAGCATCCCTTTGTTTAATCAAGAGGGTAAAGAGGTCGGCGCCTTGTCCCTGCCCGAAGCGGTCTTCGGAGTGGAGCCAAACGTAGCGCTGATGCACCAGGCCGTGATAACCGAGGAGGCGAACTCCCGGCAAGGCACGGCGGACACGAAGACGCGGGGCGAGGTCCGCGGCGGCGGCCGCAAGCCTTGGAAGCAGAAGGGCACCGGCCACGCTCGCCAAGGCAGCACCCGGGCGCCGCACTGGCGGCATGGCGGAGTGGTGTTTGGGCCGCATCCGCGCAGCTATTCCAAGGACTTTCCAAAGAAGATGCGGCGAGGGGCGCTGTGCTCCGCACTGTCGGCGAAGGTGAAAGACTCCGAGGTCATCGGTATCGAGATGTTCAAGCTCGACTCCATCAAGACCAAGGAGGTGACGACCATTCTTGGCCGGCTGCCGCTCAGCCGCGAGGTTAAGGTGAAGAACCGCCAGCGTGACGAACTCGTTGAGGGCGTGAAGCAGGCGCCGCACAGAGTTCTCATCATCTTGCCGGCCTACGACGAGACGGTGCTCAAGTCGTGCCGCAATATTCCGCACGTCACCGTGCGCTACGCTCCGAATTTCAGCGTGCGCGATGTCATTGTGGCGGGCCGCGTGGTCTTGGCGCAGGGTGCAGTACACAAGATCGAGGAGGTGCTGACGCGATGAAAGATCCTTACTCGATAGTTGAACGTCCACTGCTCACCGAGAAGAGCATGGACATGAGCCATGCGGGCAAGTACACCTTTAAGGTGGCAATAACCGCCAACAAGATTGAGATTGCAGACGCCATTGAGCGCATCTTCAGCGTGAATGTGCTGGCGGTGAACACGATGCGCGTACGGGGGAAACCCAAGCGGGTCGGCAAGTACCCCGAGGGAAGAACCACGAACTGGAAGAAGGCAATAATCACGCTGCAGCCGGGGCAGACGATTACGCTCTTCGAGGGACTATAAGATGCCAGTACGACAGTATAAGCCTACAGGGCCTGCGCGAAGGTTTCGCTCGGTCTCTTCGTTTGACGAGATCACGGCCACCAAGCCGGAGAAGTCTCTGCTTGAGCCGGTGAAGAGCAAGGGCGGCCGCAATGCCCAGGGCAAGATCACCGTGCGGCACCAGGGCGGCGGCGTGAAGCGGATGTACCGAGTGATCGACTTCAAGCGGGACAAGTTCGATGTGCCCGGCAAGGTCGCCACCATTGAGTACGACCCGAACCGAACATCGAGGATTGCGCTCATCCACTATGCAGATGGCGAGAAGCGCTATATCGTTGCGCCGGTTGGTCTCAAAGTGGGTGACAAGGTGATATCCAGTGATGGCGCGGACATTAAGCCGGGAAACAGCCTGAAGCTGCGAAGTATCCCTACCGGTACGGTGATTCATGCTATTGAACTGATGCCGGGCCGAGGCGCACAGATGGTGCGCAGTGCGGGCTCCGGCGCGCAGTTGATGGCGAAGGAAGGGCAGTACGCCCAGGTTCGCCTGCCGTCCGGCGAGGTCCGCAAGGTCCTTACGGAGTGCCGTGCAACCATCGGTCAGGTGGGCAACATTGAGCACGAGAACGAGAGCTGGGGCAAGGCCGGGAAGTCGCGCTGGCTTGGCAAGCGTCCAACGGTGCGCGGAGTAGTGATGAACCCACGCGACCATCCGCACGGTGGTGGCGAAGGCAAATCGCCGGTTGGCCGCAAGGCGGGACCTGCAACACCGTGGGGCAAGCCCGCCCTTGGGTTTAAGACTCGGCGCAACAAGTCGACCAACAAGTTCGTGGTCCGCAAGCGTGGATCTAAGTAAGCCTCTGCCTGGAGCCTCGCGGCTCGGGCATCTATTGACGGGAGTTCGATAATGGCACGTTCGCTGAAGAAGGGACCGTACGCGGACCCAAAGCTGCTCAAGAAGGTAGAAGTGATGACGGCGCGTGGCGAGAAGAAGGCCATCAAGACCTGGTCTCGCCGCTCCACCATCTTCCCGCTCTTTATTGGGCACACGTTTATGGTTCACGATGGCCGCAAGCACATCCCTGTGTTTGTCACCGAGAACATGGTGGGTCACAAGCTCGGGGAGTTCGCGGTTACGCGCCTGTTCCGAGGCCATGCTGGCCAGCAGGTTGAGCGTCGCACGCAGATTAGATAGTTCGTGAACCGTTGCCGAGGAGAGTGTGATGGGCAAGAATAAGACGGAATTTGGCGAGAATCAGGCTGGCGCAACCGCCAAGTTTCTGCGAGTTCCGCCGCGCAAGGCGCGGCTGGTGATGGATGCAGTTCGCGGAAAGTACGTGGCAGACGCATTGGCTCTGTTGAAGTTCGTGCCGAACTTTGCTGCTCGAGCCATCGAGAAGGTGATCGTATCTGCGGTCGCCAACGCGGAGAACAGCCGACCAGTGTCCGAGACGACGGGCAAGCCCCTACCCTCGCTGCTTCGAGAGAACCTGAAGCTCGTGCGGGGCATGGTGGATGAAGGCCCTCGAATTAAGCGGCTTCAGCCGCGGGCGCAGGGCCGAGCCTACCGGATTCTAAAGCGAATGTGCCACATCTCGGTGATAGTCGAGGAGACTGCGCCGAGACCGAGACCGCAGCGAAAGGTGGCGCCCAAGCGGGCCGCCGCTGCGGCTGTGGCTGCGGGTCGAACCGCAGTGCCGGCCCGGACACGCAAGGTTGAAGCGGCCAGTGCTGCCGAACCGGAGGTGATCGTCGCAGCGCCGGTTGTAGAAGCGGTGGCTGTTGAGGCGACAGCTCCCGAGGTGTTGGAGACGACGCCCGAGGCGACCGAGAGTGCGCCGGCAGATGTGACCACCGAGGCGCCGGAAGCCAGTGCAGCAGAAGCGCCAACATCCGAGAAGAGCGAGTAAAGGAGAGCCGCTTTGGGACAAAAAGTTCATCCGATAGGGTTCCGCATCGGCGTCATCCGAGACTGGGAGAGCAAGTGGTACCTGGACAAGGGCTACGCTGCCGCGATCTTCGAGGATTTCAAGATTCGGAAGTGGATCAAGACGCGGTTGGGTAATGCAGCGGTGTCGCGAGTAGAGATCGAGCGGCCTGGCGGTACGGTAAAGGCGACTATTCACACCGCAAAGCCGGGAATCATCATTGGGCGCGGCGGCAAGGGCGTGGACGATGTGAAGGCGCAGCTCGAGAAGCTGACCGGCAAAAAAGTTCACGTCAATATCCAGGAGATCCGCCACCCAGACATCGACGCACAGCTCGTGGCCGAATCCGTCGCTCAGCAGATTGAGAAGCGTATCGCGTATAAGCGAGCCATGCGCCAGTCCATTATGCGAGCGATGAAGCTGGGCGTGAAGGGCATACGAGTGGCCTCCGCAGGCCGGCTTGCAGGCTCCGAGATGGCACGGCGGGAAGTTCAGCGTGACGGCAAGATTCCGCTGCACACTCTGCGTGCGGACATCGACTACGGTTTCGCCGAGGCAGCCACGACGTACGGCAATATTGGGATCAAGGTCTGGATCTATAAGGGCGACGTTCTGCCCGGCGGCACCCGACCCACCGAGGCGGAGATTGTGCCTCGCCGCGAAGCCATGCGGGCGGACCGCGGCGGCAGGGGCGGCGACCGAGGAGATAGAGGCGGCGACCGAGGCGGCAGGGGCCGTTCGGGCGGCGGTGATAGAGGTGGCGGCGGCGGTGGACGCGGCAGGGGCCGCAGAGATGATGGCGGAGGTCAAGCCTGATGTTGATGCCGAAGCGGGTCAAATACCGCAAACAGCATCGCGGCAAACGCCGCGGCAAGGCGAGTGGAGGCACCGAACTCAACTTTGGTTCGTTCGGCCTGCAGGCGCTTGAGCACTGTTGGATGACGTCCAACCAGATAGAGGCAGCCCGAATTGCCATGACGCGGCACGTGAAGCGCGGCGGCAAGATCTGGATCCGGGTGTTTCCGGACAAGCCTTACACCAAGAAGCCCGCCGAGACTCGAATGGGCTCCGGCAAGGGTGCTCCGGAGGGCTGGGTCGCCGTTGTGAAGCCGGGCCGAATGCTCTTCGAGATGGCGGGGATCCCGGAAGATATTGCTCGTGAGGCGATGCGGCTTGCGTCGCACAAGCTGCCTATCGACGTTAAGTTTGTGATACGTGAAGTTGGAGACGTGAAGCACATGGAGGCGTTCGTTGCCCGTACGGAGAGCGCACCGACCGAAGTAGTCCAGGCGATGGAGACGAGCGACGTGGATGACGATGCCGTGGCTGCGGACGGCGAGCCGGAAGCGGGCGACGTGGAGGTGAGCGATGGCGGATGAGAAGCGTAAGCAGGTTATTGAGCGACTTCGCGCCTGCTCGGACCTTGAGTTGGCGGAGGAGCTGGGCAAGCAGCGGCTGCGGCTCTTCACGCTGCGACGCGAGAACGTGACGAAGCAACTGGAGAATACGTCGGCGATACCGCAAACAAAGAAGCAGATTGCTAGAGTTTTGACACTCATGGCGGAGCGCAGCACGGTGGAAGTCGGGGGAGAATAGAACATGGCGGAAGCCAACGAAGCGGCCGAGCTGGTTCGCGGACGACGAAAGACACGTATTGGCCGTGTGGTGAGCGACAAGATGGAGCAGACCGTAGTGGTGGCGGTGGAGAGCATGGTGCGCCATCCGCTGTACGGAAAGACCATTCGCCGCACCACGCGCTTCAAGGCGCATGACCAGGAGAATTCCTGCGGCGTGGGCGACACAGTGGAGATTATGGAGACGCGGCCCATCTCGAAAGAGAAGCGCTGGCGCGTAGTTCAGGTCCTGGAAAAGGCCAAGTAGAGTTCGGGACAACAGATCGGGTGATTGCCGCCACGAAGAACTTCCTGGCGCAAGAACCAGACTATCCCAACCGCGGAGAATCTGATGATTAGACCCTATACCCGCCTGAAGGCTGCCGACAACAGCGGCGCGCGAGAAGTGATGTGCATCCGAGTGATGAAAGGCAGCAATGCCAAGGACGCACGCGTTGGTGATATTATCACCGGCGTTGTGAAGTCTGCAACGCCCGGCCAGCAGGTCAAGAAGAGCGACGTCATCAAGGCAGTCATCGTACGAACCAGGCAGCCCATTCGCCGTCAGGACGGCTCGGTGCTGCGCTTCGACGACAATGCCTGCGTAGTCATTAACGCCGCGCTTGAGCCGCGAGGAACTCGCGTGTTCGGGCCCGTGGCCCGTGAGCTGCGTGATGCCAACTTCATGCGCATTATCTCGCTGGCGCCGGAGGTGCTGTAGAGATGGCAGACAAGAAGAAGCCGGCCGAATACGAAGCCAAGCTGCGAGTGAAGAAGGGCGACGAAGTGATGGTGATCGCGGGGAAGGATCGCGGCAAGCAGGGCAAAGTGCTGCGTGCGTTCCCCAAAGTCAACAAGGTCATGGTTGAAGGCCTGAATATTGTTATCCGCCATACGAAAGCCCGCCAGACCGGGCGCACCGGACGATCGGGCGTTCAGCAGATGCAGGATGGCGGCCGCATTCATAAGCCTGCGCCGATGAGCGC
>VFKD01000173.1 GCA_009885735.1 bacterium | reverse complement strand
TCCTCTCCAAGGACGAGGGTGGACGGCACACGCCGTTCTTCTCGGGCTATCGTCCTCAGTTCTACTTCAGGACCACGGACGTAACCGGAGAGATGTTCCTTCCCGAGGGTGTGGAGATGGTGATGCCTGGCGACAACATCACCATTACGGGGAAGTTGGGCCAGCCCATCGCGATGGAAGAGGGACTTCGGTTCGCGGTTCGCGAGGGCGGGCATACCGTGGGAGCAGGCGTCGTCAGCAAGGTGATAAAGTAGAGAAGCCATGGCAGCCAAAGAAAACCGTATCGTGATTACCCTGGCATGCGTAGACTGCCGTTCGCGGAACTACGTATCGTCCAAGAATCGTAATAAGAACAAAGAGCGTCTGGAGCTGAAGAAGTACTGTGCGCCGTGCAGAAAGCACACCTCGCACCGGGAAGCTAAGTAGACAATCGTTGGCCGGCGCGTAACGGGGTTGCGCGCCGGCCGATGAAACGTAGGGGTGTAGCTCAGTTGGTCAGAGCGGCGGTCTCCAAAACCGTAGGCCGCGGGTTCAAATCCTGCCACCCCTGCCATTCACCTGCTGCAGACCCCCACGAAGGACCACTGTATGTCTACGAACACCGATAGCTCAAATGCGCCCGCGCCCGTCTCGAAGGGCCGAGGGTTCCTCCACGAGGTAATTGTGGAGCTCCGCAAGACCACATGGCCCACACCCAAGGAGGCGTGGCGCCTCACCGTGGTCGTACTCGCGGTCCTCTTGGTGGTAGGTGTCTATGTGGGCACGCTAGACTTAATTCTCTCGATGGCTACACGCAAGTTCGGCCTCATCAAATAGGCGGCTAGATGACATCACAACGACACTGGTATGCAGTACACACTTATTCCGGGCACGAGAATAAGGTGATGATCAACATCCTTCGACAGGCCGAAGCCCGCAGCCTCCGGAGCAAGATATTCGACATCAAGATTCCCACTGAGATGGAGGTTCGCACTCGGGCGGGAAAGCGCACGGAAGTGAAGCGGAAGATCTTCCCTGGCTATGTCCTCATCGACATGGTGCTGGACGAAGACACCTGGTATCTGGTGAAGTCCACTACGGGCGTCACCGGCTTCGTCAGCTCCGGCAACAAACCGGTGCCGCTGCAAGCCAAAGAGGTTCAGGACCTCCTTCAATCTGAGACTACCACCGCGCAGCGACCGAAGGTGCAGTGGAGCAAGGGCGACATCATCCGGGTTATTACTGGACCCTTTGCGGACTTCACCGGCAAGATTGAGGACGTCAATCCGGACAAGGAGAAGCTAAAGGTGTTTATTTCTATCTTTGGCCGAGAGACGCCCGTTGAGCTCGACTTCACGCAGGTCGAGAAGGCATAACGAAGGAGAAGCACGTTGGCAAAGAAGATCACCGCCGTAGTCAAGCTGCAAATCAACGCGGGCAAGGCAACCCCTGCCCCGCCTGTTGGTTCAACGCTTGGCCCCTATGGCATCAATATGATGGAGTTCATTAAGGGCTACAACGAGAAGACTGCCGCTCAGGTCGGCTCGATTATTCCCGTCGAGATCACCATCTATGAAGACAGAACGTTCACATTCGTCACCAAGACACCCCCTGCAGCCGACCTCATCAAGAAGGCCGCGGGCATCGCCGCTGGTTCAGGCACGCCGAACACCACGAAGGTGGGCAAGCTCACCTCGGCGCAGGTTCGCGCGATAGCTGAGACGAAGATGCCGGACCTAAACGCAAACGACCTGGAGGCTGCTATGCGCATTATCGCGGGTACGGCACGGTCCATGGGAGTTACCATCGAGGCGTAATGCGCCCGATCTATCACATGTGGGAGGGGCATCCGCCCCGCTTGCACCACAGGAGAAACCAGACATGCCTGGAGCAAAGTACTCTACGCGGCAGCGCCGCGATTCCAAGCTGGGCAAGGCCCGGCACAGCAAGCGGTTCACTGCCTTGCTAAAGACAACCAACAAAGACGAGATGCTGGAGCCACTTGGCGCGCTCGCGCGCGTAAAGGAGATATCCACCGCCAAATTTGACGAGACCGTGGAGGCATCGATCACTCTTGGTGTAGACCCCCGCCACGGCGACCAGATGGTCCGAGGCTCCATCAATCTGCCTTTCGGCACCGGAAAGTCTCGCAAGGTTGCAGTCTTCGCCAAGGGCGACAAGGCCGATGCCGCCCGCGAAGCTGGAGCGGATGAGGTGGGCGCCGAAGATCTCGTTGAGCGCATCCAGAAGGGCTGGGACGGCTGGACGCAGTTTGACCTCTTTGTTGCCTCTCCAGACATGATGGCGCTGGTTGGCCGAGTAGGCTCTATCCTCAAGCAGAAAATGCCGAACCCGAAGGCCGGCACAGTAACGCAGAACATCGGTCAGGTGGTCAAGGACATTAAGGGCGCCGTACGAGCGGAGTACCGTGTGGAGAAGGCTGGCATCATCCACTGCCCCATCGGCAAGGCAAGCTTCCCGGTGGAGAATCTCAACACCAATTTGATGATCCTTCTGAACGCGCTCGTGAAGGCAAAGCCGCAGGCGGCCAAGGGTCGCTACCTTCGCAAGATCGTGCTCTCATCGAGCATGTCGCCCGGCGTGAGCATCGACGTTACTATCGCCGCCAAGATGTGCGAGCGCATCTA
>VFKD01000547.1 GCA_009885735.1 bacterium | reverse complement strand
CATCGGCGTCTGGTGGAAGATCACGGCCTTTATCAACTACTCGGCACCATTCGCTCCTGGAGGCACGCATGTCGCATGAGAAGACCATCGGTAAGCCGGATGCGGGAAATCCGCACGTCCGGTTTGATGAGGGGGGAGTGGCGGGTGCCTACCCGTCATTCCCCTACTCTACCGTCTTCGCGTGAGAATGCCGTTGACGTTCCCCGCGTCTCCGGGTGAGCCCGCCACGGCCTAAGGACTCCGCCGCAACTTTCCAGAATAAGAGAGTGCATTGCCGCGTCTGCAACACAATGGGGCAGCAGCCCCAACGTTGGGAGACCGGACTTACGAGGGAAAACCATGGACAACGAACAACTCACGCAGTGGCTGTCGAGCTATGGCGCAGCCTGGATCGCGCGGGACCCGGACGCATCCGCACTGCTCTTCTCCGAGGAGGCGACCTACTGCGAATCGCCCTTTGAAAAATGCCTCACGGGCCGCGAAGCCATTCGCCGATACTGGCTGGACGTGCCGCGCAACCAAAGCCATATCACGTTCACTTCTGACGTGCTGGCTCTCGCGGACGGCCAAGGGATTGTTCACTGGCACGCAACGTTCATCCGCGTGTCAAATGGAGTGCATGTGAAGCTGGACGGCATCATGACCATCAAGCTGGATGACGAGGGCCTCTGCACCGAGTTTCAGGAGTGGTGGATCAAGCACGAGGCGCTTGCGGAGCCCGGAGCATACCGACAGCGCTAGCCCAAGCGCCCGCTCTCTCGGTATCGAGCGCGCAGTACGTCAATCGAAGTCAGCTTGCCGGGTGCCTCCTCCACCATCCAATGGTCCCACCCATTGCAGGCCGGCTGGTCCATCACCCGCGCGCCGATGGAGTGAATTGATCCTTGTACTCCCTGGAGGTCGATTTGCCCGTCTTCCAAAACAGTCGCGACCGCGCGCCGCTTCAATCCGAAGTAGATCTGCTGCCCTGGCGCCACCATGCCCGCAGCGACCAGCAGCTTGAACTGCACCCTCGGAAGATTCCTGGTCTCCTCAACCGAGTCTAGAGCGCCCAGCTTTGGTTCCGCTTTGGTTTCTCGGAGGCGTTCCTCTGCCGCGCGAATGTAGCCCTCGTCCTGCTCTATGCCGATCCATCTGCGCCCATAGCGCTTCGCCACAGCTCCGGTGGTTCCCGTGCCAAAGAATGGGTCCAGCACCACATCGCCGACGTTCGACGAGGAGAGAATTACCCGCTCCAGCAGCGATTCGGGCTTTTGAGTGGGATGGACCTTCTCCCCGTTCTCCCTTAGCCGCTCAGGCCCCTGGCAGATTGGCAGCCACCAATCGGAGCGCATCTGCTTGCCGTCGTTCATCGCTTTCATCCGTTGGTAGTTGAATGTATAGCGTTTCTGGCT
>VFKD01000008.1 GCA_009885735.1 bacterium | reverse complement strand
TTCATCACCCTGTTTGGAATCGCCACGCGCAACGGGATCATGATGTTGTCCCACTACGTGCATCTGATCAAGGAAGAGGGAGAGACCTTCGGCGAAAACATGATCGTGCGCGGAACGCTCGAACGGCTCTCGCCCGTGCTGATGACGGCGCTCTGCGCTGCCCTTGGCCTGCTCCCGCTAGCCCTCTCGATGGGTCAGCCGGGAAAGGAGCTCCTCCAGCCTATTGCTGTGGTGATCCTGGGCGGGCTCATCAGCAGCACGCTGCTGGACCAGGTAGTCACGCCCACTCTGTTCTATCGCTTTGGTCGGGCCGAGTTTGGCCGGGAAGCAGACCCTCGCCGAGGGTACGGCGAAACGTAGATGCCGCAGTGCCTGGGCCAACCTGAGCGGCGATTAACTTGGTCCGTGATCCAAGGCGAAGCTGCGTTTGACGCCGCCTCGGGCGTGCGGGTAGACTAAACAGCAGATTGTGAAAAGAACTGCAATCAGCCACTTCTTCCATGCGTGCCGAGCAGGCTGCGCCCAGCCACTACACGGGCGACAAGTCGGAATATGTCCGCGCGATGTTCGCGGGCATTGCACACCGATACGACCTGCTCAACAGCGTCCTCAGCTTCACCCGCCACAAGGCGTGGCGCCGCACGGCGGTTCGCCTTGCCGCTCCAAACCTGGGCGACACCGTGCTGGACGTCTGCACCGGTACGGGCGACTTTGCCTTCGACCTTCTTCGATCAGTCGGCCCCGGTGGCTACGTCGTCGGATCCGACTTTTGCGCCCCCATGGTGTCCATTGGAAAGCAGAAGGCGGACGCGCGAGGCCACGGCCAAGTGGGAATGATGGTGGCGGACACATTGCGGCTGCCCTATCCGGCGAACACCTTTGATTGCGCCACAGTGGGCTTCGGCATTCGCAATGTAGCAGACGTTCAGCAGGCGTTTCGCGAGATGGCGCGGGTGGTGCGCCCCGGAGGCCGAGTTGCATGTCTCGAATTCAACCGGCCCACAAACCCGGTCTGGCGCCCTGTTGTTGGGCTCTATGAGCGGCACGTCCTGCCTCGAATCGCGGGATTGCTGAGCCGCAAGGAGGCCTACGAGTATCTTCAGGCCTCCATCCAGGCGTTTCACTCCCGCGAGGAGCTGACCGAGATGATGAAGCTGGCCGGCCTGGGAAATATTAGGCTGAAAGACTTGAACCTCGGCAGCGTGTGCATTCATGTGGGCTCCAAGCTGTGAGTACGACTACCTTTATCAGCCCATCGCCCACGCTGACGCCTGCCACCTCGTTCATGGAGTTTGTGCAGGACGACCTGGAGGCGATCGAGGAGCGGCTCAACCGTGAGATCACCTCCGATGTCCGCGAGGTTGCCGCGCTCTCTGGTCACGTTCTGAACGCAGGCGGCAAGCGCCTTAGGCCGGCAATGGTCGCGCTCTCCGCGAGGGCCGTGTCCTGCAGCCCGTCCCAGGAGCGGCTTGCAATGGTTGGCGCAGCGGTCGAGCTTGTACACATGGCCACGCTGGTACACGACGATGTGGTGGACAACACGGCCACTCGTCGGGGGCAGAAGACGGCGAACGCGGTTTTCGGTAATGGAGTGGCAGTGCTGAGCGGCGACTTTTTGCTGGCGCGCGCCATGCGGCTCCTCACCACGGACGGCGAGGTGGCCATCATCCGGGCAGTCTCCGACATTACGATCGAGATGAGCGAAGGCGAAGTGCTTGAGATTCTCGCGACGGGAGATCCGGCGATTAGCCGTGAGCGCTACTTCGAAATACTGAGGAAGAAAACAGCCGTATTCGTAGAGGGCTGCTGTCGCTGCGGTGCGATGGTGGCAGGCGCTGGCCGCTCCCACGCCGATGCCCTAGGTCGCTATGGCTATCACCTTGGCATGGCATTTCAGATAGCAGATGACCTGCTCGATTACAACGGCGATCCGTCGGTTACCGGCAAGCCAGTAGGAAGCGACCTGCGCGACGGTCGGGCAACGCTTCCGTTTCTGCTCGCCCTCGAATCTGCCCCGGCCAAGGAGCGCGACAAACTGCTCGCCTCGTTTGGCAACGCATCCCTGACGGATACCCACGTGAGCGATGCAGTGCAGATTTTGGCCTCGCTGGACGTGTTTGAAAGAACGCGCGACGAGGCTCGACTTCACGTTGAGAAGGCTGCGGGTACGCTCGACGCCCTTCCAGATACTCCTGCACGGGCATGCTTCGCTTCGCTCACGGACTATGTCGTCGCGCGCGACCGCTAGCCTCCCATCCATCATGCTCTATGTGCTCGATATGGACGGCGTCATCTGGACCATGGATGACCCTGTTCCAGGCGCTCCGGAAGCAATAAACCGTCTGCTCAACCGTGGCGACAAAGTCTGCTACCTTACGAACAACTCGTCGAAAACACGCTCCGATTACGTCAATAAACTGGCCAAGTTCGGAATTAGAGCGATCGATGCGGATATCATGACCTCCGCGCATGCCGCCGCGCTCTCGCTTGCCGAACATGGCGCGGCAGGCAAGTTGGCCTACGTCATCGGTGAGCAGGGCCTTATCTCCGAACTCACCTCAGTCGGCATCGCCGTGGCGAACGAGCGCGAGGCAGCGGACGCAGACTATGTAGTGGTCGGCTGGGACCGCGATTTCACCTATGCCAAGCTGGCCGCCGCGCACACCGCAATCATGAACGGAGCCGAGTTCATCGCTACGAATCGCGACGCTTCGTATCCGGACGCAGGCGGCAAGACGCTTCCGGGCGGTGGTTCGCTCGTTGCCGCCGTAGCTACCAGCACCGGAGTGACGCCGCGCACCATTGGCAAGCCCGAGAGGTACATGCTCGACCTCTTGCTTAGCCACACTAGCGTAGACCCGGCGAATTGCACCGTGATTGGCGACAGGCTCGATACGGATGTCGACATCGGACGGCGCGTCGGCACGCGGACTATTCTGGTGCTTTCGGGTATATCCACCGTGCAGGAGGCGGAGTTTGCGGCCGCCGCGGACCGTCCCGACCTTGTGCTGAACTCACTCGCCGACCTCGAAGCCTGACGGCGTCAGCCCATGCCAAATCCTCGACCATCGGATGCAAAGCTGATAGAAGCCTGCCTTTCGGGAGACAACCGCGCATGGGATGCGCTCATATCCCGATATCAGCGTTTCATCTACTCTCTCGCTCATCGGCTCGGCTGCAGCGACGCGGATTCCGATGACGTCTTCCAAGTGGCTTCGCTGCGGCTATATCAGCACCTTGAGGGTGTAAGAAACCAAGAGAGCATTGCTGCATGGCTCGCTACGCTCGTGCGTAACGAGGTCTATCGGCTCCACCGTCGGCGAAGCGTGGTTCCCATGAGCGATCTCGGCCTGGAGGAGAGCGAAGCTGCGGGAAGCCTGGTTGGCAGTCGCGAGGCAGCGGTCACACCCGAGCAAGCCGCCCTTGCCTCCGAGCGTCAGCAGATGCTCCTAGATGCGCTTGGCGAACTCAAGTCGCCTTGCCGAGAGCTGCTGTCTCGCCTCTACCATGAGGATTCTCCCGGCTATGCGATGGTCGCGGCGGAGCTGGGCTTGCCCATGGGCAGCATAGGTCCCATGCGAGCGCGATGCCTCAAGCGCCTTGAGAAAAAGCTGAGAGATTCAGGCTACTAGATGTATCATTGCGCGGGTTGGGCGGGTCTTGCCACTAGAAGCACGAAACTCCATTGAATCTCGAACCTATCGGATTGATTGAGGTAAATATGCGCTGTAATACGCCGTACGAGTCTCTTGTCGACTATCAGGACTGCAAGCTTGAGCAAGTGGCCGCTGACGAGATTCGCACTCACTTGGGAAGCTGTGCAGATTGTGCCAGGATGGTGGCCGACCTTGGCAGGCTAGTGCCGGATCTGCGCGGAGCCCTGGCAATGCCCGGACCCTCACAGCGCGCCATCGAGTACGCGAGGATGCTGCCGCGTCGCCTCATGGAAGAATCGAGGCCGTCCATTGGAGTGCGCATCGCTAGCCTTATGCGAGACAGCAGGACGAGGCTTGGCGCGGCAGGCGCACGCGGAGAGGCGCCGCGTGCCGTTCAGCTTCTCTATGAAGCGGACTCGTACCTACTTCATGTGTGGCAGGAGCGAAGCAGTGGGCAGAATTGGAGCATTATCGGCGAGGCCCTCGTGCGGGAAGGCGGCGAACCGGCTCTTGTGGATGCTGTGCTTCTCACAGGATCAGATGGAATCTCGCAAGCAGCGCTCTTCACGGACGACCAGTTCCGCCTCCAGGGAGTAGCCAATGGGGCGTATCGGCTCCAAGTTTCACTGCCGGATGCGGACATCACCGTTCCCTATCTGCTCATTGGAGCTAGCGACTAGGTGCCTGATTTGGACGGTCTCTGTGATCTAATCATTGGAGCTTCAGATTCCAGCGCACGAGATGCGTTCGTGGCACAGGCCGCGAAGGACCCTGAGTCCGTTACCCTGCTCCTAGAGCATATTCGCCCGCTCCTCCATACGGAACCCGCCAAGGCAGTACGACTCTCTGAGATAGCGGCCGATGTGGCAACAATCCGACGCGACCATCACGATACAGCCAGTGCTTTGCGAGTCAGTGGTCAGGCGCTGCGAATGTTGGGTCGGCATACAGAGGCACTGGGAGCGCTCAATCGGGCCGCCGAGGCTGCGCTCGAGGCAGGGGACGAGCTCCTGGCAGCGCAGGTGCGAAAGGGAGCCGTTGACTCCCTCGGAATGCTCGGCCGAACGGGCGAGGCTGTCGAGCTTGCGGCTCAACTGCTCGATGTGTTTGAATCGCACGGGGCAGACGACGACCGTGCTGGAGTGCTGCTCAATCTAGGCAGCATTCGCTTTCGAGCGGACGAATATGCTTCGGCGCTGGATTACTATGAGCAGGCTTATGAGCTGTTCATTCGGTGCGACAATCACCTCATGGCAGCGCAGGCGCAATCCAACTGCGCGAACGTGCTCGTCCACTTGGAGCGACCGGAAGAGTCGATCGATCTCTATTCCTCGGCAAGAGAGAGATTTGAGGCGTTGGGCCGAATGGCTGATGCCGCTGTGCTGGACGTGAACGTGGGGTACCTCCACTTCGTCTCCGGCCGCCATGCCGATGCTCTCGCCGCATTGACGCATGCGCAGGCGGTATTTGCGAGCCTCAATCGGGACTTGGACCTGGCGCGGGCGGACCTTGATGCAGCGATGGTCTACAGGGCCCTGAACTTGTTCCCGGAGGCTGAGATATGCGCCGATCGCGCAATTGAGGTGTTTAACCGAATGGGAGTAGACTACGACTACGCACGTACTCAGGTAGTGAAGGCCACCGTTCTGATCGCATCGGATCGCCTGGCAGAGGCTGGTGAAGCGCTGCAAACGGCCTGTTTGGCGTTCTCGGTTCAGCGCAATCGGCTTCAATTGGCCCACTCTCGCTTGGCGCTTGCGGGTCTGTTCTTGGCGGTGGGTCGCAAAGACGATGCCAGGACCGAGGCTCATCGAGCGCTGAGGACATATTCTAGACATAAGCTGCTAGGATGGAGCGCCGAGGCGCGATTCTTGCTTGCCGGACTATCTCTGACTGAAGGGAAGCCTGGCCTACGACGCATGCACAATGTGGCCCGCGTTGCCCGCAGTTGCGCGAGGGGATCCCTCGAGTGTCGAGCAGAATTAGCCCTTGGTCGCGCCTGCTCAGCCGCCGGGAAAAACCACCGTGCGATTGCACACCTTCGCCGCGCCGTGGACGTTCTCGAGCACGAGCGGACGCAGATTGCGCCAGAGCACCTTCACTCATCCTTCCTGCAGGACAAGCTTTCGGTGTATGAGGACCTCATCGTTGCCCTCTTATCCCGCGGGAAGCCGAAGGACCTCGACGAGGCTCTCAATTGCTTGGAGAGATCAAAGTCTCGACTCTTGCTCGAGCGTATTCAGTCCGCGGCCTTGAAGCCGGACCGCGCCACGGACAGGCTCCATCCGTTGTCTGCTCGGCTGGCTGTACTCCGCGCCGAGCTTTGCCGAGTTTACCATCGGCTTCATGACACTGGAGAGACCGAAGCCAGAAGGCTTTATGTGGATACCTCGCGGGACTTTGGACTGCTCGCGGGCCTGGAGACCGACTACCGGCAGGCGCTGAACGCGAGCGAACTAGCGGAACTGCGGGCTACGCCTGGACCCGACGGCTTCCGGGACCCTGTGGCTGCCACGGGCCTTTCGAAGGCGCTGATGCCCGACGAAACTCTTGTGGAGTATTTCTGCACGGCCGACAGAGTGTATGCCTTCATTCTGGGTCCGGAGGGCATGCGCGCGGCAATCTGCCTTGCTTCCACCCATGCCGTCCAGATTGCAGCATCGAACATGCGCTATCAGCTCGCGAAGTCGACTCTCGGCGACGAACTCGGCCCGAGTTTCGCGGGCCGATTCGAGGCCGATATGGCAAACAGCCTACGAAAGCTGTACGACCTGTTGCTGAGGCCCATCGCACAGTACCTTACTCCTAGGCTGGTCATCGTGCCATACGGGCCCTTGCACGGGCTGCCGTTTCACGCTTTCTGGGACGGAAGCATGTATGCGGTTGACCGATGGGAGTTTCTCTATGCGCCGAGCGCTTCCGTATGGCACGAACGTGTGACGAGGGCATCCGTTCTGAGAGACACGCCACGCGGGGTAGATTCAACTTCTTCTGGCCGCGCCCTGCTGATGGCGGTACCGGGACCTGGAATCGAGAAGGTAGCGAGTGAAGTCGAACTGCTGTCTCGCCTCACGCTAAACTCGTCGTGCTTCATCGGTGAGCACGCGACCATCGCAAAGTTCAGAGAGGAGGCAGGATCCAGCCGAATTCTGCATTTGGCTACCCATGCCCTGTTTAGGCAAGACAATCCGCTCTTCTCGGGCCTACGATTTGCCGATGGCTGGCTGCTGGCTCGTGATCTGTACGACCTGGAGCTAAGCTGTGATCTCGCCACGCTCTCTGCGTGCCAGACCGGCGTTTCATACGTTGAGCCTGGTG
>VFKD01000526.1 GCA_009885735.1 bacterium | reverse complement strand
TTGCCGTTTGCAAAGTCGCCCGCATAGAGAGTGCCCTGCTCCAACAGTTTGCGACATTCGGCTCGAGTTGCCCCGGCTCGATAGGGTTCCGCGCTGACGAATTTGTAGAAGCACTGGTCCTCCTTGTCATCTCCCATATAGACGATCAGCTTTCCGCTTGAGCCAAGCCGCATGGCTGCATTTTCGTGGGCGAATCTCCCAAGACAGCTATGTTTCATCGGCCTCATGTCGCCAAACGGGTCCACCTCTACAATCCAGCCATAGCCTTCGAGATTCATCGCATGGCCTGGAACGTCGTTCCAACGATACTTGAATGCGTTAGCTTCATGATAATTCTCCTCGCACGAAAGAACCGTGTTCCACAGTGTTCGTCCGCCCGAGCAGTTTGCAAAAGTTCCCGTCGCCGTGGGAATAATGGCGGCAACGGGTCCTGTCATTGTGAATTCGGGATAGCTCGCGCAATATCTGCGGGCGTACCTGGACCCAGGCTTGTGGCGCCACACTCCATTCTCGCGGGTCACTCGTATCACGCCGCCGCCCACATGCGCCTTCTCCGCCAATATCTGAGGCTCGGTTTTCTTGGAGACTCCGTCGTACTTGCTCACCAGCTGCGGCAGCACATATTCATTGTTCATCCAGAGCAGGCCGTCGGTTGCAATTGCGCCGCCCACCAAGGCATCCATTGGAAAGAACGCGAGGAAGTCCATGCCGTCGCCGGCGGTTTCGGGACCCAGGGGTCCCGTAGAGCCGAGCGCATCACCCCGCGAGCAGATTACGTCATACTTAAAGCCGGAGGGGATTCTCAGTTCATCTGCCGGCGACGGAGCGATGGGCTTGAACAGGTCCGGCGAGGCGATTCTCACATGTGAGCGTGCAGTCGGCGCTTTGGCGGTGCCGCGACCAGCCAGCGCGGCTGCGGTTCCTATGCCGGCGTAGGTAAGGAAGTTCCTGCGAGATATCGCCATGGGTTCTGATCCTCGCTTGTGGCCGCAGCAAGCACGTAGAGCCACTGGTTGCAGCGTCCAACTCCTCCAGAGTATGCTTTGGGTTTACTTGCGAGTCAATCGTTTAGCGGTTAACATTGCGTTAAGCGGTGGAGGCAATCCCTGCAAAGGAGCCGACGAATGGGTGACATGACACGTGGCGAACCTGCACACCAGTGTTACGACTCTGTTGCCGAAGAGTACGCCGCGAGAATCTACGGGGAGCTGGAGCACAAGCCCTACGACCGTGCGATACTTGCAGCCTTTGCCAAGCGGTTTGGAGCGGGCTTGTGCGACGCGGGCTGCGGACCTGGGCACGTTGCACGCCTGCTGGCTGAAGAGGGTACACAAGCCTTTGGCGTGGACCTGTCCGGGCAGATGGTGAGAGTAGCCGCACGTCTCAACCCTTCCATCCCATTCGTGCAAGCAGACTTGGCGATGTGGCCATTTCGAACCGGCAGCCTCGGAGGTATCGTTGCCTTCTACTCACTCATCCACATTGAACGCGCTCAAATTGTTGAAGCGCTGGCTCAGCTTCGGGCTTCCCTGCGCCCAGGAGGAGGGCTGCTGGCAGCGTTTCACCTGGGCAATGAGACGCTTCATCGCGACGACCTGTGGGATGTGCCGGTCAACCTCGACTTTCACTGTTTCCAGACCGCCGAGATGAGCCTGTGGATGCACGAGGCAGGGTTTGTAGTGGAGTGGACGCATGAACGCGACCCGTACCCAGACGTGGAGCACCAGAGCCGAAGGGGATATGTGCTGGCGGTTAACTCCTCGTAGTGTCAACCTTGTGCCCGCTTGTGACAACTTCGAGATCCAGCAAACGTGGTTGCTTGAGAAGAAGCAGGGGCAGCAAACACTCAAGGAGCGCGGCAGCTGCACGTCTCTGATACAATAGAGGTACGAGACAGAGGAGGGACCCCTTGATGCCGCACGCACGTATCAGCAGCGAAGAGATTTGCCGACGAGGTCAGGAGCACTATGACCAGCACATCCGCGCCGTGGTGGAGACAGCCGAGAACATCGGCAAGCAGATCGTCATCGACATTGAGACCGGCGCATACGAGATCGATGAGGACGGCCTTAAGGCGAGCCGTCGTCATCTGGCAAGGCGTCCAGATGCGGCCCTGTATGGCCTTCGGATAGGGTACGACGCCGTCTATGCCCTCGGCGGCGTATTGACGCAGACTACGCGGCGTTGATCGGCCGAGTTACACAGCATCACGCACTTCTGAAAGTTACGTTTCGCACGATCGGGTTGCCCGATGTCGATGTTGAGTGCGTCATCGACACCGGATTCACAGGTTACGCGACCCTTCCGCGACAGTTGATTGCAGCCATGAACGTGCCGTTTCTCCGCAGCATGCCCGTCAATCTTGCAGATGACAGTACGGTGATGGTGGACGTTCATGCCGCCGGCATTGTGTGGAATGGCGACGTGTTCGAACTCGAAGTGATCGCAACTGGAACGCGCCCTCTAATTGGAACGCTTCTACTGGAGGGGTCCCTACTCAGCGTGCAGTTTTCCGAGGGAGGGACTGTTCATGTTGAATTGCTGTAACGCCACTTGACCTGCTGTGCCGCGCAGAATCGAGTTGGTCCGATTGGTACTTCGTTGCAGGTCCATTGCCGCACGCCTAAGCCCCTAACCTTGAACGGCAGGACTGATGTGACGGAAGTGACAAAAGGGTAGTACGGGTAAACCGGGGATGCTGTCGTCGCTTGAGTCACTTAAGTCGCTTGAGTCCCTTAGGTCGCTTGAGTCCCTGAAGTCCCTTCTCGTCCATTAAGTCGCTTCAGTCCCCTCAAGTACCAAAAAAACCATTGACTCTTGCCTATGCACGGTGGTACACTATCACTTCGTGCGTCGCATAGGAGGACCGAATTGAAGGAAGTTCAACACACCTCGAAGAAGACTTCCCACGTTGTTGACATCCCCAACCTCATCCAGCTGCAGCTAGATTCGTACCGCTGGTTCCTAGAGGAAGGCCTCCCGGAGCTTTTCGCAAGCTTCTCGCCCATCTACGATTTTACCGGCAACACGTCGATTTCTCTCACCGACTTCACGCTCGGAGAGCCGAAATATTCAATCGAAGACTGCCGCGACCGGGATATGACGTTCGAATCGCCCATCAAGGCGCGAGTCGAGCTCACGCAAGCGACCAAAGAGACCATCGAGTCCGAGGTCTACCTGGGCGACCTGCCGCTCATGACGGACAAGGGCACGTTCATCATCAACGGCGCCGAGCGCGTGGTGGTGAGCCAGCTCGCGCGTTCGTCCGGAGTCTATTTCAAGGACAACCTCGACTTTTCGGGCCGAGTGCTCTACTCCGCCACGGTGATCCCAAGCGAGGGCGCCTGGGTCGAAGTGGAGACGGATGCGAATGAGTCGGTCACTGTCCGTATTGGCCAAACTCGCAAGTTTCCTATCACCACGCTTCTGCGTGCGCTGAACTACTTTGAACAGTCCTGCACGGCTCTCGAGATGACGGTTGCGGCCGTCAAGGAGAAGCTCTGGCTCTACAAGATGGTGGAGAACGAACAGGGCAACAGAGACAGTGTGCGAGACAGGCTTCTGCCCGTCGCGCTGCATCAGCCGATAGCAGACCCGAAGACCGGCGAGATACTGTGGGACGCCGAGATGCGGCTGGCTGCCACGAAGGCCGAGGCGGAGCTCTTCAACGCGCAAGACAAGGGGACGGACTGCTCGTGGGTCTCGCTGGAAGAGATTGAGGAGACGGTCGGCGCCGGCTATGAGCTTCGGCTCTACTCGCCGTCCAACACCAACGCGGACATCATCAAGCTCTTTAGCACTCGCGTGACGATCGAGAATCCGACGCTGGAGGACCTCATCGGCAAGCGGGCCGCTGTGGACATTATGGACGCCAAGGGCGACAAGGCGATCATCAAGGCGAACGGCAAGTTCGACAAGGTGCTGGCCACTGCGGTTGTGAAGCTCGATCGGCCCTCTATAGACGTTCTAGTGGCGCACCGCTACATAGAGGGCACGCTCGACCAGGACCCGACGCACAGTAAGGAAGAGGCGGTCCTCGACATCTACAAGAAGATTCGCCCAGGCGACCCAGCCACGGCCGAATCCGCGCGGAATCTGCTCTACAGCATCTTCTACGATTCGCGAAGATACGACCTCGCGAAGGTCGGCCGCTACAAGTTGACGAAGAAGCTCGGCGCGGGCCTGCCTCTCACCGCCCGCACGTTTATGCGCGAAGACCTCATCAGCATTCTTCGGTATGTTATCAACCTGGACGAGGGCACCGGCACCACGGACGACATTGACCACCTCGAGAACAAGCGAGTGCGGTCGGTCGGCGAGCTGCTCTACAGCCAGCTCCGCATGGGCTTCCTGCGCATGGAGAAAGTCGCGAAGGAGCGAATGACCTCGCTCGATACCGACAGCATCTTCCCTCAGGTCATCCTGTCGGTAAAGCCGATCTCGGCTGCCATCAAGAGCTTCTTCGGCTCCAGCCAGTTGAGCCAATTCATGGACCAGACGAATCCGCTCGCGGAGCTCACGTCAAAGCGAAGGCTCTCTGCCCTTGGTCCTGGAGGTCTCTCTCGCCAGAGCGCCAAGCTCGAAGTGCGAGACGTCCACCATAGCCACTATGGGCGCATCTGCCCCATCGAGACTCCTGAAGGACCGAACATCGGTCTTATCGGTTCGATGGCTATCCACGCGCGTATCGATCCGTTCGGTTTCCTCGAGACGCCGTATCGCAAGGTGAAAAACGGCATCGTCTCAATGGACATCCATTGGATGACGGCGGACGAAGACCATAAGTATCATATTGCCCCTGGCAATGAGAAGCTCGACTCGCACGGCCACTTCATCGACCGAGCGCTGGTGCGCAAGACCGCGGTGCAGGTTCGCTACGAGGACCAGTACCCCACGGTTAAGCCGGATCAGGTGCAGTACATGGACGTGTCGCCGATGCAGATCGTGTCTGTGGCTACGGCCATGATCCCGTTCCTCGAGAACGACGATGCAAACCGAGCGCTGATGGGCTCCAACATGCAGCGTCAGGCAGTGCCAACCCTGCGGCCGGATGCGCCGCTGGTGAAGACCGGCGTTGAGCGGCGTGCCGCCAGGGACTCCGGCGCGGTCATCATCGCTCGCCGCTCGGGCACCGTGAAGAGGGTCACCGCCGATGCGATTGTAGTGGAGACCGAGAACGGCCACTTCGACACGTACCGGCTCATCAATATGCTCCGGTCGAACCAGTCTACGTGCATCACTCAGCGGCCCATCGTGGAGCAGGGAAAGCGCGTTCGCAAGGGCCAGGTGATGGCGGACGGTCCCTGCACAGATAAGGGCGAGCTCGCGCTCGGCCAGAACGTGCTGGTTGCCTTCATGCCGTGGGGCGGATACAACTACGAGGACGCTATCCTCCTCTCCGAACGGCTCGTGAAGGACGACATCTTCACCAGCATCCATATCGAGAAGTATGAGAAGGAAGCGCGAGACACCAAGCTCGGGCCGGAAGAGATTACGCGCGACATTCCGAACGTTGGCGAGGACATGCTGAAGGACCTCGACGAGAATGGAATCATCCGCATCGGCGCCGAGGTTCGACCGGAAGACATTCTGGTGGGCGAGGTTGCCCCGAAGGGTCAAGGCGAACTGACTGCCGAGGAGAGGCTCATCATAGCCATCTTCGGCAAGAAGGCCGAGGAGACCCGAGACGTCTCGCTGCGCGTTCCGCACGGCGAGAAGGGCAAGGTCATTGATGTCAAGGTGTTCAGCCGCTTCAAGTACCAGTGCGTGCGATGCAAGCACGTCTTCAACTTCAGCAAGAGGCCGGACCGGCCTCAGTGCGAGCGGTGCGACGGCGAACTGGTTCGCCTGCCTTCCGACGAACTGAGCGCGGGCGTGAACCAACTTGTTCGCGTCTACATCGCCCAGAAGCGAAAGATCATGGAAGGCGACAAGATGGCTGGTCGCCACGGCAACAAGGGTGTTATCTCCAAGATCCTTCCGGATGAGGACATGCCGATGCTGCCGGACGGAACTCCGGTGGATATCGTTCTGAACCCGCTCGGCGTGCCGTCGCGTATGAACATCGGCCAGATTCTCGAGACCCACCTAGGGCTGGTTGGCAAGCATCTCGGATGCTCGTTTGTGAACCCGTCGTTCGAGGGAAGCACCGAGGCCGACATCCTTGGCGAGATGGAGCGCCTATCAGTTCACCTGCGTCGACGAACTCTTACCAACTATGTGAACACAGAGTTGGGCATGGGCCTCGAGTTTGCCGAAGAGGACACGCCGGAGGCGATGCTTGAACAGGTCGAGACCGAGCTGCGCACCTTCGACGGACGGCGATTGGAAGAGATATCCCGGACGGTGGCGGGACCACCCGTGCATTCGGTAATCCAGCTTGAAATGGAAGCGCCGGAAGTCGAGCCCGTCGGCGAAGATGAGGAGCCAGTCGCCCTGCCGAGCATCCCGGCGCCTGCCGACTTCGATTACGCAGCGGTGATATCGCAGATTAAGGCAAACGCATGGAGCCGGTCGGGAGTCGATCCTCATACCGGGAAGTGCAAGCTGCGAGATGGACTGACTGGCGCATCTTTCGACCAGGCAACCACCATCGGCTACATCTACATGATGAAGCTGGCTCACTTGGTGGACGACAAGATTCACGCTCGTTCGACGGGACCATACTCCTTGGTCACCCAGCAGCCGCTGGGAGGCAAGGCGCAGTTCGGCGGGCAGCGGTTCGGTGAGATGGAGGTGTGGGCACTCGAAGCGTACGGCGCTGCGTATACGCTTCAGGAGATACTCACCATCAAATCGGATGATGTGCAGGGCCGCGTCAAGACCTACGAGGCGATTGTCAAGGGCGATACGATCCTCGAGCCGGGAGTGCCGGAATCGTTTAAGATTCTTGTGAACGAGCTTCAGTCGCTCTGCCTCAAAGTGGCCGTGGAAGACGCGGCCAACCGGGAGATCGACCTCAAGGACAGGGATGACGACATCAACCCGAACGAGGACCCGATGCAGGCGGCAGCACGAAGGCGCGCGAGAGCAAGACTTGGCGGTGGATTTGGAGCCGAGGACGACCTGAACATCTAGCTCGTTCGTTTCGGCTGTACACAGGGGAGCGGTCTATTGTGGCCGCCCCCTTTGTGGCGTTATTGAAAGTTTAGTTGCGCGGCCATTCGCCGCTTAGCAATATTGGGAGAAAAAGATGGCAGACGCCAGTACGTTCTCTAAGATTCGCATCGGTATCGCCTCCCCTGACGAGATAGAGGCATGGTCGTTCGGCGAAGTCAAGAAGCCGGAGACCATCAACTATCGCACGTTCAAGCCGGAGCGCGACGGCCTCTTTTGCGAGAAGATATTCGGTCCGGTAAAGGACTGGGAGTGCCACTGCGGGCGCTACAAGAAGGTGAAGTTCAAGGGCATCGTGTGCGACCGCTGCGGCGTGGAGGTAACTCGCGCCAAGGTTCGACGCGAGCGAATGGGCCACATCAAGCTCGCGGCGCCGGTTTGCCACATCTGGTACCTCAAGGGAGTGCCGAGCCCTCTCGCGCAGATACTAGACATCTCCGCTCGCCTCATCGAGAAGGTGCTCTACTTCGCCAGCTACATCGTGACAGATGTGGATCGAGCGCGCATCAACAACGAGCTTGAGGACATCAAGGCGGCGGTGGACGAGGAGATTGTGGACATCACCGAGGATCGCGCCCTCATTGCGGAGCGCCTCACCATGGAGTTTCAGAAGGAGGTGCGGGAGCACACCGTAGACCTTCCGGACGAGCCCGAGCCGGAACCTCTTCCTGAAGGCGAGGTTGACCCCGATGCGATAGAAGACCTGGGTCCCCCACGCCCCATGCGTTGGGACGAAGACATGATTGCGGACAAGCAGAAGTACCTCTTGGACCGCATAAAGCAGGAAGAGAAGGACGCCGACGAGCGCATTCTAGAGTTGAATGCCTCACTTGAGCTGCTTGGTGCCGTCGAGAAGCGACAGCTTATCAATGAGGACCAGTTCCGCGCGCTCGAGCGCCTTGTTGAGGTTCTTAATAGGCGCATCGGCGGTTACGACGACATTGTTCGCGCGGGCCTCGGCGGCGCGGCTATCAAGGAACTGCTGGACGAGATCGATGTGGACAAGCTGACTCGCGAGCTTCGCCTTGAGGTGGCAAACACCCAGGGCCCGCGACGCCTGAAGGCTATCAAGCGGCTGGAAGTCTCGGAAGCATTCCTGGCAAGCAAGGCGCATCCTTCGTGGATGATCCTTGAGTCCATTCCGGTTATCTCGCCCGAGCTTCGACCCATGGTCCAGCTTGATGGCGGACGATTCGCCACGTCGGACCTCAATGACCTCTACAGGCGCATCATCAACCGCAATAACCGCCTGAAGAAGATCACCGAGATTCGAGCGCCGGAAAGCATCGTCAACCACGAGAAGAGGCTCCTCCAGGAAGCCGTGGACGCACTCATCGACAATGGCCGCCGCACGCGACCTGTCGTGGGCTCAACGAACAGACCGCTGAAGTCGCTCTCGGACATGCTCAAGGGCAAGGAGGGTCGCTTCCGCAAGAATCTGCTCGGCAAGCGCGTGGACTACTCGGGCCGAAGCGTTATCGTGGTTGGGCCGCACCTCAAGCTGCACCAGTGCGGCCTGCCGAAAGAGATGGCTCTCGAGCTCTTCAAGCCCTTCGTAATGAAGACGCTGGTGGAGCGCGGCTACACCACGAATATCAAAACGGCCAAGCGGATGATCGACAAGATCAAGCCGGAGGTTTGGGACGCGCTTGAGGAAGTGATTCGAGAGCACCCCGTCATGCTGAATCGGGCGCCAACTCTGCACCGCCTTGGGATCCAGGCGTTCGAGCCGGTGCTGGTGGACGGAAAGGCTATTCAGATTCACCCGTTGGTTTGCCACGCATTCAATGCGGACTTCGATGGCGATCAGATGGCGGTCCATGTTCCGCTCTCGGCCTATGCTCAGGCCGAGGCTCGCGTACTGATGCTCTCCACGCACAACCTGTTCTCGCCGGCAAACGGCAATCCAATCGTCGCGCCTATTCAGGACATTGTTCTGGGGTCGTACTTCCTTACCGCCATCCTCGTGGATGGCAAGGTGAGCGACAATGTGTTCGCGGATCCCGAGGAGGCAATACTTGCCTTCGACAGTGGGCAGATCAAGCTTCAGCAGCCGATCCAAGTGCGAATTGTGCGCAACGGAGTGGCCGAGATATTGGGTACGGGCGGTCCGGACGGAACGGATGTGAAGCAGCAGCTCACCGTGGGCCGGTTGCTCATGAACCAGATCCTGCCGGAGGGCCTCAAGTACACCGACAAGTACCTTTACAAGACGGTCACCAAGAAGGGCATCGCCGAGATGGTCACGGAGGTCTATGAGACCGACGGCAAGGCGACCACTATCACGTTCCTGGACGAGCTCAAGGAGCTAGGCTTCAAGCATGCCACCGCGTCCGGAGTGACCGTCTCAATGACCGACATGGACGTTCCCGAGAAGCGCAACCAGATACTGCGCGAGACGGAGGCGAGCGTCAACAAGCTAAATCAGCAGTACCGACGCGGCACCATTACGCTTGGCGAGCGAAAGCAGCAGGTCCTTACGCTCTGGATGGAAGCCTCGGAGGACGTGGCGGACGCCATTATGTCCAACATTGACCACGTGAACCCGATCTTCATCATCACAGACTCCGGCGCTCGCGGCTCCTCCAAGCAGATCACTCAGCTCTCGGGAATGCGAGGACTGATGGCGGATCCGTTTGGCAACCTCATTGAGGACCTTCCGATCAAGTCGAACTTCCACGAGGGCCTCAGCGTGCTCGAGTACTTCGTGTCGACCCACGGCGCACGTAAGGGTCTGGCGGACACCGCGCTCCGAACGGCGGACGCCGGCTACCTCACGAGGCGACTTGTGGATGTGGCGCAGGACGTCATCGTTCGCGCGGACGACTGCGGCACGACGAACGGCATCTTCGTGGAGGAGATCGCTCCTGACGGCCAGGTGATCGAGAAGGTGTGGGAGCGAATTCGCGGACGCTACACCATTGAGGACATTGTGCATCCCGAGACCGGCGAGGTGATCGTCGCAGAGAATGAAGAGATATCCGATATTGCCGCCATGCAGGTTCAGGACGCGAGCATCAAGCGGGTTGGTCTTCGATCGGTGCTTACCTGCGAGCTGAGGCAAGGCATCTGCGCGCACTGCTACGGTCGAGACCTAGCCACGGGCAGGCTCGTGGACATCGGTGTAGCCGTGGGAATTATCGCTGCCCAGTCCATCGGCGAGCCAGGCACTCAGCTAACGATGCGAACCTTCCACACCGGAGGAGTAGCCGGCAAGGAGCTGGTGGGAGTCGCCAACGTCAAGCAGAAGCGGCAGAACGCGCTTCGTGAACTTCATGAAGACATTCGCCGCGGCCACGTCAACTTCGAGGAAGAGGGCGGATCCGAGCGAGACAGAAACCGATCGGTGCAGGCAGTTCTCAAGGTGCTGGAGGACCAAGTTCGAGGTCTACTGCGCGTTGTTGAGCTGTTCGAGGCTCGCAAGCCGAAGGGTCAGGCGATTATCACAGAGCTGGGCGGCACGGTGCTCGAAATCGAGCGCAAGGGCCTTCGGCATGTGGTCATCAACTCTCCGGTCAAGCTCACCGAAATAGCCTCGCACATAGTGGGCGAGATGGCGGCCGAGGACATCCTCGACGCGGCCGGCGAGATACTCTGCGCAAAGGGTGAGCTCGTTACCGAGAGAATGCACCGCAAGATGAAGGAGCAGCTCGAATCGGTGCGCCTGTGTAAGACCATATTGGTTCCTTACCGCGGCGAGCTTGAAGTGAAACCTGGTGACGTCGTGATGCCGGGAGACCGGCTCACTGAGGGACCGCTGGACCCGCAGAAGGTTCTGGAGCTGCGTGGTCCCATCGGCGTTCAAGACTATGTGGTTCGAGAGATCCAGATCGTCTACAAGGGCCAAGGCGTAGACATCAACGACAAGCACATCGAGGTGATCGTTCGCCAGATGCTCAAGAAGCGCAAGATTCGCCTTCCGGGCGGCAGTCCGTTCCTGCCAGGGCAGATCGTAGACAAGTTCGCGTTCGAGGATTCGAACACTCGGCTCGAGGAGAAGGGTGACGCGCAGGCCACATCCGACTGGGTGCTCCTCGGCATCACCGAGGCGTCCCTCGCAACCGACAGCTTCCTTTCAGCCGCGTCGTTCCAGAAGACGACGAGGGTGCTGACGGAAGCAGCCGTTCGCGGCAAGAAGGACGAGCTAGTGGGCCTGAAGGAGAACGTGATCATCGGTCGGCTCATCCCGGCCGGCACGGGCCTGCAGCGCTACAGGATGATGGAGCCGGCCACTCCGGACGGCCAGCAGCTCATTGTGGAGCCGCTGCCGCGCGAGCGGAGCATGCTGCCTCATCCAGCGGATGCACTCGCGCTGCTGGACGAGGACGATAGTCTAGCTATTCAGCTGGACCAGGCGAAATCGGCCGGCGAGGTGAATCTGCTTGCCGCCATTCGAGGTGTGGACGTGGAGCCGGCAGCCGCTATATTGCCCGAGCCTGTGGCCGCCGAGTAGCTTGTGCGTAGTGGCGGGGCTTGCCCCGCCAGGTATGGGATTGGTTGTTCGCAGCACGGATTACCACGGAGGTCCGCATATGCCGCTCTATGAGTTTGTGTGCGACGGGTGCCGAAAGCAGTTCGAGGCGCTTTGCCGCACGTCAAAGGCGGAGGGTGTTGCCTGCCCGAAGTGTGGAGGCGCGAAGCTCTCTCGCCTCATTTCTCGGTTCGCCATGAGTCAATCCATGACCCCATGCGGAACTCCGTCCGCCCAGGCGGCTCCTACCTGAGGCTTCAACTCCCGCACCGGTGGCTGCGGAACGTGTGACTAGCTTCAATCACCTACAATGAGCGATGCGAACCGGTTTGCTGCTGTCGACGTCGGCTCTAACACCGTAAAGCTTCTCATTGCTGATCGGCTTCTGAACGGCTCCTTCCAGCGCGTCTTGGAGCTCTCGTCTACAACACGCCTTGGAGAGGGAATCCACCTGCGCAGGCTGCGCGAGGCAGCCATTCGGCGCACCCTAGATGCTCTCGCGGGCTTCGCCGACGAGATCAAGCGGCTGAATGTGGACGCGGTCGCCGCCGTAGGCACATCGGCGCTCCGCGACGCGGTCAATCAGGACGACATCCTGGTGCGCGCGAGAGAGTTGGGAATTCCGCTTGAGCCCATCAGCGGCGAAGAGGAGGCCAGACTCTCCTTTCGCGCGGTCGCGGCAGACTCGTCGATTCGGGGTGCCGATAATCTCCTGGTGATCGACATCGGCGGCGGCAGCACCGAGGTCATCTTCGGCGATGCTCGCACGGCGAACATCACCTCTCGAGTAAGCTTAGCGCTCGGCGCGGTGCGGCTCACGGAGGCTGTGCTTCACTCGGACCCGCCTTCTGTTGCTCAGGTCACCGAGGCAAGAGAACTTGCCGAGCAGGAACTGCAGGGATTAGACCCGGTTGGAGCGAACTACTCCGCGATTGGAGTGGGCGGAACGTTCGTGAACCTGGCGGCAATGGACCAGGGAATCGCCACTCGGATACCGGATCAGCTTCATGGGGCTCGCCTTAGCCTCGGTCGAGCGGAAGAGCTGCTGACGAGGCTCGCAGAGCAGACTGTGGAACAAAGACGCAGCATAGTAGGGTTGGACCCGGCGCGCGCCGATATTATTGTGGGTGGTGTGATTATCTTCTGCCAGACGCTTGGCAGGCTGGGGCTTGAAGAGGTGGCCGTAAGCTGCAGGGGACTGCGCTGGGGCCTTCTCTACGACCGCTTTGGTGGACCAACCGCACCCTGAGGACTCGATGGACACAAGACTTCGCCTCGATTCAATTGTCAACTTAGCGCGGCAGTATGACTACGATGCCGCGCACGCGCATCAGGTCGAATGCCTAGCGGGAACCCTGTTTATGGAGCTTGCAGAGTATCACAAGCTTGACAGGGCGGACCGCAAGCTCCTTGAATACGCGGCAATTCTGCACGACATCGGCTACAAGGTGAGCTCGGCAGGACACCACAGGCATACGTTCATGATGATTCTCACGGAGCCGCTCACCGTGTTCGAGCGCACCGAGGTCAAGATCATCGCTAACGTTGCGCGGTACCATCGCAAGGCGCTGCCAAGCGTGGAACATACCATCTACGGCAGCCTCGGCGAGGCCGACCGCAGCCGCGTGGACTACCTGGCCGCCATGCTTCGCGTGGCGGATTCGCTCGACCGCTCGCACAAGGCGTTGGTTCGTGAGCTTACCTGTGAGGCGACCGAGGACTCGATTATCTTGAATGTGGTGGCGGATCAGGACCTGCCCGCCGAGGCCGATGCACTCGCGCGCCGGGGCGACCTGTTCCGAAATGTTTTCCGCAAAACGCCGCGGCTCGAGGTCCAGCTTCCCAAGCTGGCCACGCCGCAGGCGGTGTTTCAGACAGCCTGACGCCGCTCTTTGCCCCGAACGGACGCTTCCGGCTGCGTTCATTGACCGGTTGACGAATCGCCACCTCGAAACCCAGGTACGCCATGAAGACTCTCGGCGCCATTGACATCGGCACCAACTCCATCCGCCTCGAGGTTGTGCGCATCGAGGACGACTTTGGCATCGCCACCCTCAGCCAGCAGAAAGAGCCGGTTAGGCTCGGAGAAGGCGAGTTCAAGACGAACCGGCTCACCAACGCCGCAATCGCCAGGGGTGTTCTGGTGTGCTCCCGCTTTGCAGAGATGGCCCGCGGATTCGGCGCCGACGAGATCATTGCCCTCGCAACCTCGGCTGTGCGGGAAGCCGAGAACCAACACGAGTTCTTGGAGCAAGTTCGGGACGAGGCAGGCATTGAGGTGCGAGTCATCTCCGGCCCGGAGGAGGCACGCCTTATCTATCAGGGCGTGGCGAGCGGCGCCGATCTGGGAGAGAAGCGAGCCGTGTTCGTGGACATTGGCGGCGGGAGCACGGAACTCATTCTGGGCGATGCATCGAACCACTTTCTTCTCGACAGCATGAAGCTCGGCTCCATTAGGCTGGCAGGCCGGTTCCTGGAGGGCGAGAAGGGACCGGTGAGCCCAGAGAAGTATGCAAAGATGCGAAACTACGCAAAGGCCATTCTGAGCCACGCCGCGCGAAGGTTTGCGGACTATGGTTTCGATTCGGTTTACGGCAGCGCCGGCACCATCACAAACCTCGCGGATGTCACCGCGCGCCGGCTGGGGGATGCCCCAAACTCACTGCGAAACTACGTCGTGCGCACCTCGGATCTGCAGGCCACGGTCGACCTGCTCTGCAGGCTGCCGCTCGAGGAGCGCAGGCGAGTTCCGGGCCTGGATGCGGACCGAGCCGACATCATATGCGGCGGCGGCGCCATCCTGATGACGGTTCTGGAGGAGCTTCGAGCAGAAGAGATTCGCATCAGCGATCGCGGACTGCGGCACGGCATCATCGTAGACAGAGTAGACCAGGAGAGGCCCACTCGAGCCGAGGACAGGCCGCACGCAACGCGCCGCACCAGCATTCTGCAGCTTGCCCGCGCGTGCAAGTTCGACGAAGAGCATGCATTGAATGTGGTCCAAATCTCGCATTGGCTGTTCGATGAGCTGCGACGCCTCGGTTTCCACCCGTATGGCGCCCGTGAACGCGAGCTTCTGGAGTATGCCGCTCTTGTTCACGATATCGGCTGCTTTCTCTCGCACTCGAATCACCAAAAGCACGCCTACTACCTGGTTCGATTCTCCGACCTGCTGGGATTCAACGACACAGAGATCGACACTGTGGCGAACGTGGCCTATTATCACCGCAAGGCGATGCCGAAAAGTAAACATGAGAATCTGCAGAACCTCACCAGGCAAGGGCGCAAGCTCGTGGCGGTGCTGGCGTCCGTGCTGCGCGTTGCGGAGGGGCTCGACCGCAGCCACCTTGGCCTTGTGAAGGGACTGCGGCTCGAGCGACTGTCCAGGCCCGATCGGGTAGCGATGACGCTCACGGCCTCCACGGACTGTCAGCTTGAGATCTGGGGAGTGGAGACCAACAAGGACCTGTTCGAGGACCTCTTTGGAACGCTAACAATCGAGATTGAGCCTCCGGCCGCCAAACGCGCAAAGCCAAAGGCCGCCACCCGAGCGTAGGGTCTGAATTCGCGGCCTGTGCGCCGGTCGATAACCTGGGTTGTCGTCGCTGTGTAGGTTGATTGCAAAGATACAAGTGTCTCCCTGAGCGAAGCCGCAGCCGTATCGCGGCGCAGTCGAAGGGTCCGCTTTCGTAAGATCGGATACGCCCGGATGCTTCGACTGCGCTTTCAAACGGCAGAAGCTTCGCTCAGCATGACAGGCCGGTTAGCCGGTCCTTCTGTCTTTGAGTTTCACAGTCCGCTGCTGTGGGCTGCCTTTTGCCTGCCAAACGGGCGAACAGACCGGCCTGCCCCGCGCCCAGGCGGCCTCACACCCAGATGGTAATCACCCTACTCTCAGTCCGCTGGCTCTCCCTCAAGAACGCAGTCTTGCGCGGCGCCGCGCGTGACAGGCGCAAGACTGTCATGAGCCTCATCTGGTCACCCGCTATTATCGTCATCATCGGCGCGATGAGCTACCAGTTTTTCGATCCATTCGTGGCGCTCGGCCAACGCGACCCAAGCATGGCAACAGTCCTCGAGAGAATGCCCGCGTTTGCCTTCTTCTCAGCCTTCTGGATGCTCCTTCTCTCGGCGGTCACGGTTGCAATTCAGACATTCTATCTTAGCCAGGAGCTTCCACTCCTCCTAGCGGCGCCCATCTCGCCGCGCGCCATCTTTATGGCCAAGTTCGTCGAGGCGACCGCGGCGAACGCCGCGCTTTTCTTGACAATAGGAGCGCCGGTGCTCCTGGCCTATGCGTTCGCACGAGGGTACATCACACCGCCGTTTCTGGTCCACCTTCTTGTGGTGCTCGTCGCCTTCGCCGCGCTGCCCACCGGCATCGGTGTTCTGGCTACGTTTGTCCTCATGCGAATACTTCCTGCAAACCGCACTCGGGATATGCTCGCAGCGATGGGAATTGCCGCGTTCGCACTTGTCTATGTTCTGCTCAGCATCAGTGTTCCCAGGCTCTCAGATGCATCTACGATGCAACGCGGCGCCGAACAGCTCGCGAGGGTCCTGAGTGCGCCACTCTTTGACCAAGGACCGTGGGCGTGGGCAGGCCGGGTGGTGAACGGAAGCCTAACCGGCGCGGCAGCGTGGTCGACCATTGGGCTGCTGGTGTTCGTTGCGGCGCTTGGAGTGGCCACTACCGCGCTTGTGGGTCACTGGATTCATCAGCGTGGCTGGGCCGCAGCTCAGGAAGCGCCGAACACGGGGCGGACGCCTGCCTCTGTCGGAGTGGGCTGGGAGCGACGGATGCGGTTCATTCCGGGGCCCATGCGAGCGGTGGTCCTCAAGGACCTGCGAAGCCTTGGCAGAGACATGCGGCAGCTTTCGCTCTTCTTCATCCCCATCGCGGTTATTGCGGTGTTCCTGGTGAATATCCAGCTCACTCCGCGCATGCAGGTGATTCCTCCTGGCCTGCTCTCTCTCGCGCTCTATCCTGTTCTGGCGATGATCTCGCTGCGGCTCGCCATGTCCGGATTCGTCACGGAGAACCGAGCGCTATGGCTCATGCTTGCCGCGCCGAACGACCCGGCCACCGTGTTGGCCGGCAAGTTCCTCTATAGCTACTGCCTCTCGATCCCTTTGGCAGCCATTACCACTCTCATCTACGGCTTCATCATGGGAGCAGCTGGATCGCAGTGGCTCTCGATATTCGGCCTGATGTTCTGCGCGGTAGGGGGTTTCTGCGGCATCGGAGTGGGCGCGAGCGTTGTGTTCTCGGATTTCAAAGCGGATGTGGCCGGAATTACCATGTCTGCCGGCGCCCGCACCATCACGTTTGTCATCCAGATGGGCTACCTTCTCATGCTGGTCGCGCTCACCGCCACTGCCTGGTACCTCACCGACAACATCCAGCTCTCACCTGTTCTGGTCTGGTCCGCGGCTGCAGTCCTGGTCTTCACGGTGTCATTGTCATTTGTGCTAGCGCCCCTCGCCATCGGCTCGCGTCGGCTTCGGTCGCTTGAGTGGTAGCCAACTGACGTTAGGTTCAATGCCATCATGCTCACTATCAGGCCCGCCCGGTTTCCCCAAGACCTCGAACCTCTATCAGCCCTCGACACCTCTTTCGAAACAGACACTATCTATCGTATCATCAGGTCGGCGCTCGGCTTCCAGCTTGAGGAACAGCCAGTTCATCCTCCGTTAACCAAGACCTATTCCCTCGACCTTAACGTTCCTGCTGATGGCAAGCAACGGACCTTGATGATCGTTGCCGAGCTGGATGGGGTGGTCGTGGGGTTCGCAGCCGCAGCGGAAGAGAAGTGGAATCGTCGCGTGGCCGTTCAGCACCTCTATGTGGACCACAGCGCAAGACGCGCGGGAGTGGGCACAACCCTGCTGGCCGAGGTGAACCGCTTTGCCCAGTCTGTGAATGCGCGATGCCTGTGGGTGGAGACTCAGAACGTCAACGTGCCTGCAGTTCTGTTCTATCTGCGCAGCGGTTTCGAGCTGTGCGGGCTGGACACGAGTCTGTATGATCCCAAGGACGTGGATCCAATCGAGGCGGCGCTGTTCTTCGCAAGGGCCATACCCGTGCCTGCTTCACTGTAACAGATCGCCCATTCCACCTGAAGCCGTTAGCGTCGAGCGATAGCTTCTGAGTCACGTGAGTCGCTGGATTTAGGACTCTCTTCTCCTGTCGGTGTTCCTGCCACTCTCCTTCCAGCGTGACTGTGCGCGTTGTGGGTCGTCCTGTCCTCAATCGCGTCAGCGAGTGTGGGGTCCTGGATGTGCTCGCGCCAGCTCTCGACCTGCAGCAGGGCGGCGATGAGTGTGGAGCTCCGATCGCAGCGGTACGTAGACGAGGTAGAGACCAAGGTAGAGACCGGACTACAGACGGTCACCTAACGGCAGATGCCATCATATAGTACTGAGGGAATCCCGCCATCGACTGTTGGAAGGCAGAGTGAGGCAGGACAGGCAGCGAGGAAGACGGAATCTTCTGTCTAACCTGCAGCTTGTTGCCACTGATACGCATTGAGATGCTTGGAGGATTGCGCATTGTCTGCCACGGGAGCGTGGCGGCGAGAATGCACGTGGGTCGGCCCGCCGCGCTTCTTGCGTATCTTGCGCTTCAGGATGGGCGGGACGTGCCTCGAGATGTAGTGGTGGATGCACTCTGGCCGGAGATCGACCCATGTGCAGGCAGAAACCGGCTTAAGCAAACTCTGTTTATGCTTCGTGGCTATCTGGATAAGGCCGCTGCAGGGCTCGGCGCTCTGGTGGTTGCTGATCGCGATCACCTCTTCATTCCCGGGGATCGGGCAGTTACCGATGTGGCGGACTTCAGATCGACCATCCAGTCGGGATATAGAGAGGGCGTACCAAAGGATCGGCTGCAGGGTGTAGAGGCAGCCTTCGAGTTGTATCGAGGCGCACTCCTGCCCGGGTTCTACGATGATTGGGTCTTGGCAGAACGCACGAGCATGGCTGCTCTGGCGTCTCGAGCCTCAATCGAGCTGGCGACGATCAGGGAGGCTGCCGGTGACCTTGACGGCGCCGTGCAGCTTGCCAGACGCGGAGCGGGGATTGACCCACTCAATGAACATGCTCACTGCGAGCTAATTAGACTATACGCCAGGATGGGACGAAGGGTGGACGCGATTCGCCAGTACCGCCATCTGGAAGATGTCTTGGCTGACGAACTTCAGACCGAGCCCTCTAGCTCGTCTCAAGCGCTGTTGGCCTGGATAGACAAACCGGAAATGGATTCCGCCGCGCCGAAGCCGCACTCAAAGGGTCCAAGATCACCTGCACCGGCACTCGAACCGGCGGGAGGAGCCGTTCCATTGGATTCGCGCTACTACATAGTGCGTGAGGCAGACATCAAGTTCGAAGCGGCTGTGAGCCGCTTGGACAGCATCGTCCTCGTGAAGGGTCCCCGTCAGGTGGGCAAGACTTCGCTGCTTGCCCGGGCAATGGAGCTCGCGAGGAGCTTTGGCTCGCGGGTGGTGTCGCTTGACTTGCAAAAGCTAAACAGCAGCCAACTCACATCAGCCGAGACATTCTACAAGGCTTGTATCCAGACTATTATCGACCAGCTCGAGCTCAAGATAACCGTGGAGGACGTCTGGGAATCGCACAGGGGCGCAAATGACAACTTTGAACGTTTTGTCCGCCGCGAAGCGCTGGCGTCGGATGAAGCGCCTATGCTCTTGGCCCTAGATGAGGCCGACAGGTTGTTTGCTTATCCGTTCTGCACAGAGGTGTTTAGTCTGTTTCGGTCATGGCACAATGAGCGCGCACTTAACCCACGCAGTCCGTGGTCGCGGCTCACGCTGGCAATTGCCTATGCCACTGAAGCACACCTCATAATCAGTGATCTGAACCAATCGCCCTTCAATGTTGGAACGCGGATCACGCTGCAGGACTTTACCTTGGCGGAAGTCGGCGAACTGAACCGCACGTACGGAAATCCGTTAACGAATGGAGAGGAAACGACGCAGTTTTACGAGTTTCTGGGAGGGTGTCCGTACTTAGTGCGGCGGGGTTTGAATGAGCTCGTGTCTGGAGTTGGCGGGCTGACAGGATTGCTGTCCGAGGCTCAGAAGGAGGACGGACCATTTCGCGACCACCTCCATCGTCTCACATTGGTCCTCGCGCAAGACGCTGAGTTGACAACCGCAATCAAGTCCGTGCTGGGCGGCAAGGGCTGTCCAAGTATAGAGAGTTTCTATCGGCTGCGAGCCGCCGGAGTCATCGCGGGAGTGTCCGCAACCGAGTGCCGTCCCCGCTGTTCGCTCTATCAGGATTATCTCAGCAGGCACCTTGCATGAATGACCGAGGTGCGTTCTTTGTAACTGGCGGCACAATGCCGCGCGAGGCGCTCTCGTATGTGGAGAGACAGGCCGATAGCCAGCTCCTTGATGGACTGCGACGCGGCGAGTTCTGCTATGTACTCACTTCGCGGCAGATGGGCAAGTCGAGCCTAATGGTACGTACCGCCGCTCGGCTCCGAGCCGAAGGCGCTGCAATAGCCGTGCTCGACTTGACCGGACTTGGTCAGAACCTCACTGTGGAGCAGTGGTATTGGGGTCTGCTAAATCGCCTCGGCCGGCATCTGGACATAGAAGAGGAAGTCGATCGGTTTTGGCATGACCACGATGACCTAAGCCCTCTTGCGCGTTGGATGGCTGCGATACAGGAGGTCGTTCTCGTCCGGCGGACGGGAAGAGTCGTCATCTTCATTGATGAGATTGACGTCGTCCGCAGCCTTCCGTTCTCCGCGGATGAGTTGTTCGCTGCAATTCGCTCGTTCTATAACCGTCGTGCGGAAGAGCCTCAGCTCGCCCGACTCACGTTCTGCCTGCTGGGTGTTGCGTCCGCCGCGGATCTCATCCGAGATCCGCAGCTTACACCGTTCAACGTTGGCAGGCGGATAATACTGAACGACTTCACGCCAATGGAGGCTGCGAGCCTAGCGAATGGCTTTGGGGATCCGAGGACCGGTGCATCGGTCTTGAAACGTGTGTTGTACTGGACAAACGGACATCCATATCTCACCCAGAAGCTCTGCAGCGCACTCGCCGAATCCGGCTCGGCGCTGTCGTCTCAGACCGTGGATCGCCTTTGCTCAAAGCTCTTTCTGGCGCGGCGAGCGTGGGAGCAGGATGAGAACCTGCTCTTCGTCCGCGATCAGCTCCTGAGATCCAGCGACAATCTATTCGAGATGCTCTATCTCTATAGATCCGTACTGCGTGGTCAGCGCATCGTGGATGATGAGACGAGCCGCTTGGTGACACTCCTTCGGCTCTCTGGAGTTGCTGGAACGCATCGCCGCCGGCTGTATGTTCGAAACCGAATATACGAGCAAGTGTTCGACCGCGGCTGGGTGGCTCTGAACATGCCGGACGCGGAGGCGCTGCGACACAGGGCTGCGTATCGGCGAGGTCTACTTCGTGCCACGTTGGTATGCGGCGCCTTTGTCGTAATCCTTGCGGCGGTTTCTACCGTTGCCTTTCGTCAACGGCGCAGGGCGGAGCAGATAGCTGAATCGACGCAGCGGCTGTATTACATCGCGGATATGAACGTCGTCGCCCAAGCGCTCGACCAACACGATGTGATGCGGGCACGCGCCGTGCTTGATGAGCACAAGAACGACCGGTGGCGAGGATTTGAATGGGGCTACCTATGGAGGCAGGCGCACAGAGAGGCCTTTTCGGTAGAGCCGAACGATGGACCGGTTACCGCCATCGGATTCTCGCCTACCGCGAACCTCCTGGCTACTGGCGGGTTGAGCGGCAGGGTGCAAGTTTGGAATGCACAGACAGGAGTACTTATCCGAACCCTGCCTAGCGCCGGGGAGCAACTCGTGGCGCTCTCCTTTTCGCCAGACGGCCGTTGGATCGCCACCGGGGGCGCAAGCGGAACCCTGAGCATTCGTGATGCCGTCACCGGTGAGATACGGCGCCTGCTGAACGGGTCGTCGCCCAGGCAGCCAAGCCCCATGACGTGTGTCTCGTTCGGGCCTGCCGGCCGCCTGATCGCTGCCTCCGACCTGAATGGTAGGGCATACCTCTATGATGCCTCGGGCCGAGATATCTCCGGTGCGCTCCCAATGAACGACTCGGTGACTGGCCTTGAGTTCTCGACCGCAGGCGGGTGGCTGGCGTGTGCTCACAGCCACGGAATTACACTCGTCTACCTTAGCCCAAGCGGAATCCGTACACGCATGCGAAAGTTGCCCTTGGGTGGCCGGACGCCGTCGTCGGTTGCGGCTTCTCCGAACGGCTCCCTCGTGGCGACCGCAGAGAATGATGGAGTGGTTCGCGTTCGGAATGTCGCAACGGGCAAGGTTGTGCGCGCTTTAGGTCCGCTTCGCAGACCCCTCTCTCGATTGGCTTTCTCAGGAGACGGCAAGTGGCTGGCTGCTGTTGGCGACGACAATGCGGCCTACGCTTGGGCGCTCTGGTCTAATGAGCCAGCATTGGTCTTCGACGGGCACAGGCGGTCCATTCCGGCTGTCGCCTTGAGTGGACAGCGTCTGGCCACCGGCAGTATGGACGGCGAAGTCAAGGTCTGGGATCTGGAGACCGAGCCATCGACGGTTCAACTTGCGAACCATTTGAATAACACCACGGAGGACGCATCGTTCAGTCTTTCGCCCAACGGACGTGTCGCTGCCATGTACTCCTCCCATAGTGTCCAGCTGCTGGATGCCGAGACCGGCAGTCCGCTCGGCGCACCGATCGAGGACCGGACTCACCCGGTTAGCTCGATAACATTCTCCGCTGGAGGAGGGCTGCTCCTTGTTGGCAGGCAGCGCAGAGCACTTGCCGGCTATACCGTTCCGGGTGGACATGAACAGAGTCTCTCCAGCGAGCCGCTGTTAGTCTCCTCTCCGTTGGCTCTGTCTCCAAATGGAGAGTGGCTTGCAGCGTCGTCGGACGATCCTTCGGATCATGCGGTCTATCTCAGGAACATCCGCAGATCTGGACGCACCCTCCGCCTGAGTGGCCACACGAAAGGAGTAAAGTCCGCCTCGTTCTCACCAGACGGAGCGCAACTGACAACTACTGGAATCGACCGGTCTGTTCGGCTGTGGGATGTAAATCGGGGAACTCAGGCACGGACGCTCCCCAAACATGGTGAGACTGTGACAGATGCTGTCTATTCTCCGGATGGTCGTCGGCTCGCCGTGGCTTCAGGCAGCGACATCCACCTTTGGGACACGGAGACAGGACGCGAGATGCTGGTGCTGCCGACGAAGCGTGTGCGGCTGGTGTCCGTTGCATTTGCAGACGCTGGCCGCACTGTGAGGGCGATTGACCAAGAGGGGGTGATGGTTACGTGGCGATCAGCGAACCACGTGCCTGCGGAGCCGTGAAAGGACATATTCAACTAGACGACAGCTTGCTCTACTGGACGATTGAGACGGAAACCCAACTAGACAGTTACCTGAAACTGTCACACAAGAGGAAGGACTTAAAAATGTACAAGCGAGGCACGACACCCGAGTGGGACATCCGTACAATGCTGGGCCCCGAGACCGAGAACGAGAACGATCTGATGCAGGTCGGCTACGACATGATCAACTGCAAGGCGATGCTTCTGAAGGACATCTCGCTTCACGAGTTCTTTCACACGCAGTGGTCGGTGCTCCTGCCCATCATCGCCGCCCGCATCGGCGATGCGTATGAGTACGGCCTGGTGAACGATCCGCGATCCGTGGAGACGTGCTTGAACACCCTGGCCGCCAACCACGGCGATGTGAACTGGAGCGCCTATCTCGCGGGAGAGCACGCCGACGCACAACCCGCCATACGTGAGCAGATCGCACGGCTCTGGGACCTTGGGCTCCCGCTGCCCATTGCGCAGACATGCAAAGCCGCGCATCCCGCCATGGTACGCGCTCTCACACAGTTCACGGAGGCGCTGCAGGCAAACGCGGAGACGGTGTCGCTTACTTACTCCGAATTCTATGAGGCGAAAACTCTACCCGAGCCATTCGCTTCTACAGCAAGGAGCGCGATAGAGGTGGGCCTGCTCGACGCTATAAAGCAGCGATATTGCTGCTGGACGGACACACTTCCTCACCGATGCGTTTTCAGCAATAACCTTGCACATTGGTGCAGTTACTGCGGCTCGCCAGGCACGACCGATTGCGACTGACAGGAACAAGGTTACCGACGACCCGCAGCGTTGCCGAGTCGCGGTAACAGTACGGGCAATGCGTGGCGCCATGCCGATCAGCTCTGCAGGCAGGCTCTGAGAGATGATGCGGGCGCCATCGCATTGACCGTTGTAGGTCGAGTTGCCGTTGCAGGACCAGCCGACTGCCATTTGGCGGCGCTTGACCGGGAGCGCTGCATTAAGGCGGAGGGCAACTTCAAGGGCAGCTCACCCCCGGCCCCTCTCCTCATAAGGGCC
>VFKD01000004.1 GCA_009885735.1 bacterium | reverse complement strand
TCCTCTCGGCGAAGTTCGACTTCGACACGCAAACAGCATGGACGCCCTTCATCGGGGGATACTACTGGCACGACGCCACTACGGAGCTCGGGCGGTTCAGCAGCGGCATCGCGGGCTTCGACTTCGCGGTGACGCAATACTTCTCGGCGGGCGCGGCTTTCGCCAGAGCTAATGGCCGCAACATCTTCTGGCTTCAGACGAAGACGAGCCTGTAGGCAGTCGGCACTGGGCAGGAGGCAAGACGCGGTAGGCCTGGGCCGTTTGCCGTTGACCGCCACGCATGTCCCCGCCCGTAAACGGCGGGGCTCAATGACGCCTCCGGCGCCGACAACGGCAAACGACTCCTGAACGGAAACGATGCGACAATTGTGAAACGGCCGGGGCAGATTCACGCACAACCCACGCCCCCTGGCCGTTTGCCGTTGCCGGCCGTCGGCCTATCAGCCTTGGCGTTTACGGCCAAGGACACTGACGCAGGAACCAAACCCTAAACCGCGAAACTGGGCTGAATACCTGTGGAACGACTGGACCTCCTGCGAATGCCCGCTTGGCGGCCAAACCTCAACCTCACGCCGGACGGAAGGCTGCTCTTCGCCACGCGGTCCATACGCCTGTTCGCGTATGGCCTGCTGTCGGTCGTCCTCGGTCTCTACCTCGCTGCATCGGGGCTAACGAACGCGCAGATCGGCCTCGTCTTCAGCATCACGCTGGTCGGCGACATAGGGGTCTCTCTCCTGATTTCCACCCGCGCGGACCGCGTGGGGCGCAAGCGGATGCTGGTGGTGGGCGCGGGTCTCATGGTTCTGGCCGGCGTGATCTTCGCCGCCTCAAGCAGTTTTGCCGCGCTGCTTTTCGGAGCGGCGCTCGGCATCCTCAGTCCCAGCGGCAACGAGATTGGCCCCTTCCTCTCCATTGAGCAGGCCGCTCTGTCGCACTCCGTGGCGGACTCTCGCCGAACCCATGTCTTTGCCTGGTACAACCTGGCAGGGTCAGTCGCAACCGCCATTGGAGCGCTCGCAGGAGGCGCGACCGCCCAGCTTGCAGGGCAGTTGGGCTATGGCGGACTCGGCGGGTACAGAGTGGTCATTTGGCTCTATGCCGGTCTTGGCGCTCTGCTGGTCAGCCTCTTCTGCCTGCTGTCGCCTGCCATCGAGGTGCACAAGCCAGCTTCCTCAACCGCGGCAGGAACGCTCGGCCTCGGCAGCTCGAAGAGAGTCGTGATGCGCCTCTCCGCGCTTTTCGCGCTCGACGCATTCGGAGGCGGATTCGCCCTGCAGAGCTTCATGGCGCTCTGGCTGCACGCTCGCCACGGCGCCTCGCCCGCACTGCTGGGAGCCATTTTCTTTGGCGCGAACATCCTTGCCGCCGTCTCCGCGCTTGCTGCGGCGGGCCTTGCGGCTCGCTTTGGCCTTATCAACACGATGGTCTACACGCACATTCCGTCGAATGTCCTCTTGATTCTAGTGCCGCTCATGCCGAATCTGCCGCTCGCCATCCTTGTGCTTCTGCTGCGGTTCAGCATCTCACAGATGGACGTTCCCACGCGACAGTCCTACACCATGGCGGTGGTCCGACCCGAGGAGAGATCCGCGGCGGCGGGCGTCACAGCGGTGGCGCGCAGCATCGGAGCGGCGGGCTCGCCGCTCATCGCGGGCGCCATGTTCAGCTCTGCTGCGCTCTTCAGCGTGCCGTTCTTTGCCGCCGGCGCTATCAAGATAGTCTATGACCTGCTGCTGTACCAGAGCTTTCGGTCCGCGCGGCCTCCAGAGGAGGAGAGAATGTCGAGCCCATCGAGTTGAGCCTCGGCCCTCTCTGGCTGAGCGTGAATCCAGAACATGTGATACAATGCGTTATAACGTGTGTGGTTACAGAGGAGGTTGGCATGGTATTACAATTGAAGCTGCGCAAGGTTGGCAATTCCGTCGGCCTGGTGCTTCCAAAGGAGGCGCTCGCCTTGCTCAATGCAGGTGAGGGTGACGACCTCTACCTCACGGACGCGCCTGAGGGTGGTTTCCGTCTCACTCCAAATGCGCCTGACTTCGCCAGTAAGATGCAGATTGCGAATGACCTTAGTCGACAATATCGCAACGCGCTTACAGAGCTGGCGAAATGACTGAGCCTGTCTGGCTTAAGCTTGTAGACGTGCTCGGAATCCACGACCTCATGCTTGGACAATACGGTGGACTTGCCGGAGTGCGAGACGTCGGCCTTCTCGAGTCTGCGATTGCACGCCCCCAGAACCTGTTCTTGTACGAAGAAGCCAACATCCACCGACTTGCTTCGGCCTACGCATTCGGAATTGTTCGCAATCACCCTTTCGTCGATGGAAACAAGCGCACTGGATTCATGGTGGCCGCCACGTTTCTCGTGGCTAACGGCTGGAAGCTTGTGGCCAGCGAAGCGTCAGTCGTGGAGCACACGCTCGCCCTCGCGTCCGGTACCATGGAAGAGTTGATATATTCTGTGTGGCTGATAGCCAACTCAAGGGAGCTCTGACGAGCGCTCCGGCGCGCTTCAGCGGCAAAGCGTATGCCGGTCCATCTGCGGCGTCCGTCTCTACCCAGTGCCTTTACGCCGCACTGCTCGCCTTGCACCCTCGCGCACCCGTGTGCTAGAATGGCGCATTCGTCCGCCCCTGTCCCATCCTCGCTTTGGCGGACATCTCAATCTTACGCGCGTCCCGACTCTATCGGTTGTGCCGCAAGGCACGCAGGCGGCGCTGGAGGTTCCATTTGGCTAGAAAGCGCAAGAAAATCGGCATCGGCATCATCGGCGGCGGAGGCATCGCGCAGGGCGCGCACATTCCCGGCTACCAGAAGGTCTCGGACCTCTGCGAGATCATCGCCGTGGCAGACATCGTCGCAGCCACTGCCGATTCCACTGCAGAGAAGTTCGGCATCAAGCACGCGGTGACCGACTATCGAAAGCTGCTCGAGATGCCGGAGATCGATGCCGTTTCGATCTGCACTCCAAACTACGTTCACATGGAGCCCACCCTCCTCGCGCTGAAGGCCGGCAAGCACGTGCTATGCGAGAAGCCAATTGCCATGAACGCGATTGAGGCCCGAAAAATGGTGGATGCGGCGACGAAGGCCAAGAAGAAGCTGCAGGTGGGCTACAACAGCCGCTTCGCGCCCACGAATCAGCTCCTCAAGAAGTATATCGACGCGGGCGACCTGGGCGAAATCTACTACGCGCGGGCGCAGTCGCTGCGCAGGCGCGGCATTCCCGGCTGGGGCGTCTTCATCGACAAAGCCAAGCAGGGCGGCGGACCGCTCATCGACATTGGCGTCCATATCCTGGACCTTACGCTCTGGCTGATGGGACATCCGAAACCTGTGGCCGCCTCCGGCGTAACCTATGATAAGTTTGGCAAGAGATCGGACGTGGTGGGCTTCCTGGGACAATGGGACTACAAGAACTTTACGGTAGAGGACTTCGCGTCCGCGCTCATTCGGTTCGACAACGGGGCAACGATTGTCCTCGAGTCCAGCTTCGTGGCGAACATTCCCGAAGAGGTACACACCAGCACGCTCTGCGGCACCGAGGGGGGCGCCACGACGAGCCCACTCACCATCGTGAAGGAGCGCCACAAGTCCCTGCAGACGTTCAAGCCGGAGATTCCGGGCGGCAATGTGAACACACACCATGCCGAAGTCAAGAGCTTCGTGGAGTGCATCGCGAACGATACCGAGCCCATCGTCACCGGCGAGCACGGCTTGATGGTGGCTCAGATTATCGACGCGATCTACGAGTCGTCCGAGAAGGGCCGCGAGGTCACCATCGGCTAGCCGCTTCACACAGCCACAACTTGGGCCTAAGGTCCCATGGCCGCGCTCCGAGCGCAACCGTATACTCCTCGAGAGCACGCACCCAAGGAGACCCTAGGCCGGATGACAGCTGAGAGCGC
>VFKD01000326.1 GCA_009885735.1 bacterium | reverse complement strand
TGGGTCCATCCAAAGTCGGCCGGTGCTATGAGTTGGGACGAGAAACCATGGTCGCTAAGCCGAGGGGCGAGCAGTTCAAGGTGTGATCGCATTCCGCCGGTGGCGGGCCGAGCGATGAGTGCGACTACCGCGGCAGGTTTCGACATGGCCCATTGTACCGCTGGACCATTGCCGAGCGCCGACTCCTCGGTCTCTCTTGCAAATGCTGCTCAGGTACGCGCTTCCAGAAGCGCTAAACGGAGGGCTGGGAATCCCCTGGGTCGTACGCAAAGGGCGAGAGGAGGCCAAGGCGTTTCAGCTCTTGAACGAGATTCGACGCGGAGCCCAGAATGATACCGGCGAACTCCATGGTCTGACCATCCGCCGACTTTTGGAGCTGGTGCGCCGCGGCGCAGAGCGAGGCGATGGGACCCATCAGCACGTCCTCGTTGATAAGGGTGCCGGGGAGCTGAACTACCGTGGAGTCGTCGAGGTGGCTCGCGGCGACATACGGCGCGGCAGGCGCCGGCGCAACAATTCCCGCCTCCTCCATTAGCCTAAGCTCGATCTGAACCAGCTCGCTCTTCACCGCCCGATAGAGCGGCGTCTCCTGCATGTCCTTGTCGCCCGACACGCCGTAGTCGGCCTTATTTGTGCCGTAAAAGATGGGATCCGTGGTGGCGTAGTTGACAAACATGAGGGCGATGAACTTCTGAAACACGTTGCGATCGAAGGTGTATCGGCTTTGGTAGTTACCCTCGTCCAACACGCTGTCCAGAACGTCGGCAAAGAGCGCCGCCACGAAGTCTCTCGGTGGGGCTTCCAGCAGGTCTCGCGCATTCTGCTTGTCGCGAAACTCATAGTTGTAGAGCGGATCGTCGAGCGTGCTCTTGCCTTCGTGCTCTGCGACGGAGCTAAAGACATTCAGCTTCATCATGCTGTCGAGGTTACGCCGCGGGTAGCCCCTCTGGACAATATCCAACGCGTAGCTCTTGAACTCCTCAAGGTCAGTTCCCAGGAAGTGCGCCTGTTTTGCCGCCACGCAGTCGCGCAGTTCGGTTAGGCGCCGCTCGAGCTTCACCCGGGCCTCGTGGACAATCTCCATCAGCTCGGAGCGCATCTCAGGGTCATCTGGGAAGTACTCCAGTGTGTCGTAAGTCGTTCGGATGACCGCGAAGTCGTTGAGGCCATCCTCCAGGCAAGGGTAGGCTATGCCGAGCAGGATGGTCTGCGGAATGGATTCCACCGTGTCGGCATTGCGAATGCCGGAATCCTCAGTGACCAGTGCGTAAAATCGGTTATTCGTTGCCAAGCTCTTGATGAGCGCGACCTGGCGATTATCGTGGTTTAACATAGGACTCCGTTGAACGATTTCAGCGTATGCCAGAGCTTCCATATCTTACTATTTCCTTAGAACAAACGATGCGCCGTAGTAGGCGCGTCCGTTGATGCTGTAGACCCCGATTGATCCGTTGCGGCCCGCGCCGAGTGATGCCGATGCGTTCACCTTAAGTCCGACCACTTCGCCAGCTATGCGAACTCCAAGCGGAAGTCGTACCTCCGCGCCGGCAAACAGCCCGCCCAGGCTGCTGCTTCCAAGCCCCAAATGCACCATCCACTCTTTCAATATCGGGTGCTCGCTTTGCCGAAATCCAGAGCTCCGCGTGGCGGTCACAAATACCGCCTGGCGTTCGCGCCCAGAGCGCAGAGCGTCTCGGATGCCCACCGTAAGGGCCGCCTGGTCCTTGAACGCATTGCCGGTGAGAGAATACTGCAGACTGAATGACTCTGCGCGCCTACCCGGTTGTTCCACTCTCTCGGCCTCAAGTTCCAATCCAAGGTCTTCACGCCAAGATCCAAGCGTGAGATAGCCCAGATTCGTGCGCGAGGATCGGCTTGATGCCAGCCACTCCACTGAGGCGGATTTCGGAGCTTGAACAAGACCGCGAGGCGCAAGCACGATGCGATCGGCGCGTGCGCCTAGAGTGAATGTGAGCACAGCGAAGGCACAGAATCCAGCCCTAGATGCGATGTTCAAGCCCTAGAGCCCACATTTTTCGAGTGCGACTCTGAATGGTCCGGCAGAAGCCCACGGCGGTCCATGAAGGCACGGATCCTATCGACCGCCATCTCGAGCTTCGCCAGGCTCGTGGCATAGGAGCACCGAACATAGCCGGCTCCACTGGGGCCGAAGGCATCGCCCGGAACCACCACCACGCGCTCCTCGTTGAGCAGCGCTTCGGCAAACTCCTCGGAGGTGAGCCCAGTTCGACGTACGGAGGGAAAGGCATAGAAGGCGCCGGACGGATCCTTACAGTCGAGCCCCACACTGTTGAGCCCTCGAACGAAGAATCGACGCCGTCGGTCGTACTCCGCCACCATCTCGCGCACCTGCGGCTCGGAATTTGCCAGAGCTTCAATGGCTGCGCGCTGCGCGATGTGCGGCGCGCAGAGCATAGAATACTGGTGAATCTTGTTCATCGCCTCGGAGATGGGCTCGGGTGCGCAGGCATAGGCCACTCTCCAGCCCGTCATTGCATACGCCTTGCTGAAGCCGTTCAGCAGCACGGTGCGGTCACGCGCGCCGGGGAGCGACGCAACGCAGGTGTGCTCGCCCTTATAGATCAACCGGTCGTAGACCTCGTCCGAGATGAGGTAGAGATCGTGCTTCACGGCAAGGTCTACAATTGCTTGAAGGTCCTCGCGGCTCTGAGTCACGCCCGTAGGATTGCTTGGAAAGCAGAGAAGGATCGCTTTGGTGCGGGGCGTGATTCTGGCCGCGATCTCCTCGGGGCGAATCCGAAAGTCCTCGTCTCCGCTGGATGGAATGCCCACGGCAACGCCGCCGGCGAGGCGAATTCCAGGCAGATAGGAGACATAGCAGGGCTCGGCATAGAGCACCTCGTCTCCCGGATTAATGATTGCGCGGAAGGCAAGATCGAGCCCCTCGGAGACTCCCACAGTGATGAGAATATCATTGGCAGAGTAGTCGACACGGTAGAGCGTATTCAGGTGCCGTCCCACAGCCTCTCGCAGCTCGATGAGGCCCGCGTTGGACGTGTATGTGGTGTAGCCCTGCTCGAGCGAGTAGATGGCTGCCTCGCGAATGTTCCATGGCGTCACAAAGTCCGGCTCGCCTACTCCCAGCGAGATGGCGTCCGGCATCTGACTTGCCACGTCGAAGAATTTGCGAATGCCGGATGGGGGCGTCGCCATCACCACATCGTTTAGGGGCTTCACGGGGCCACCATGAGGCGGTGATCCTGCGTGTCCTCCGCAAACACGTCTCCGTCCTCTTTGTAGCGCTTCAAGAGGAAGTGAGTGTTCGTGGCAGTGACGCGGTCCAGCGAGGCGAGCTTTTCGGCCACGAAGCCGGCCACAGCCTTGATGCTGCAGCCTTCCACAACCACGCGCAGATCGTGCCCGCCGCTCACGAGCATCACAGACTTCACCTCGGGGTAGCGATAGATGCGTGCTGCGATGTCGTCGAAGCCCGCGCCGCGCTCAGGGGTAACCGCCACATCGATAAAGGCCTCGACCTTGTCATCGCCGAGGCGCTCCCAGTCGATGACGGTCTTGTAGCGGCGAATGACTCCGCTCTTTTCCCACGCTTGGATCTGGGCTTTCACGTCCGCCACGGGCATGCCCGTCATCGCGGAGATACGACCCACGTCGGTTCGCGAGTCTCGCTCCAAAATCTCCAGAATCTCACGCATGCTGTGCCTTGCCGCCGCCTCAAAAGTGTGGGCTAGTATAGCCGAAAAGCGGCGGGGGACGTCAACCGGGCCTCCGGGCATTAGGCGGTTGGGGCCCTTCGCGTCGCGCAAGAGGGGAGCGATGCTTCGGTCCCCCTCGGATGTTTCGTATCATGCTGCCAGCAGAACTGATGCGGCACGAAAACCCATATCGGGCTTTGGCGTGTTGGTTAAAGGCTGGCGCCGGGCGCACTACTCCGAAGGGTTCAATCCTGGAGCGGGCCCAAGTGCATGCTGCGCCATCTCGTCTAGTAGTCGGCGAACGTAGGCATGGGCTGAGGCTCGCGACATGTCGCTGGCCTCCTGCATTGCTTCAGATCTTGCGCCGTACTGGAAGTAGGCCGTCCGGGCTGGTCCGATGCTGTCCATGGTTGCGTAGTCGGTCCTGAGAAACTCAATCGCCTCCAGTGCATCTCGATCATCAAGAAACGCTCGAAGGGATATGGCGATATCGGACACACCTCCTTCCCAATTGACGAGGACGTAATGCAGGTCATAGGCATCCTTGGGTTTCTCGCGGAGATGAACTGCCCTGGCCTTTAGTATGACAAACGAGGCCGGACCGCAGACCCAGATTGACCGGCCCGCCTCCTCCTCTCGCAGTGTTTGACCTGCGAGGTGTACTTTACGCCTGTCTCGCTCTACGAGTTGCAGACCGTCAGCTATGACTGCCGCAAAGTCCTTCGCCAAGTTCTGCAATCGCGCACTCCGCGGTTGTAGAGGACTGCGAGGGATCAGAAAATCTATCGTGACAGGTGCGCCCAGGACAGGGTCGGAGCGCCAGGTCTGGCGGTGGATGCGGTCATCTTCCTTCTGTTGCGCCCTGTATCCAGCTTGCCGCAGGAGATTTGCAATGCTTGAATATCCCTCATCCTCAAGAACCATTAGTTCCAGGCCAAGGTCCACATCGATGGTGCCGGGATGTGGGTCAATGCTCTCTTTCAAACCGTCTTGGGGAATGAGAAGCGAGGGGACCGCCCCTCCAATCAGAGTCACATGCTCCATCCAGTCACCCAATACCGTTGCTACATGAAGCAGGGTTTTGTGGACTCGGTCGAACGCCTCTGGAGCGTAGTCGTGAATCGTCTGCCGATCATCTCTCACGTGCTGCGCACCTGTCGACCAGTCGGCCAGGCAAAGTGCGTTCGCCGCAGCTCAGCTGCTGCCTCTTCCGCACGTTCAGGCTGGTCCTTGAGGTCCAGGTATGTCTGAATGAGGCTGACGCAACGTACTCCGCTGCGGTCGACGGAACCTGTGAATACTCCCTCATCGTTTGGCACCACAAGCCAGGTATTGCTTCCGCGAGCCCCCTCTTGGAACCCAAGCCGCTTGAGTAGATCGGGGTCGGGCAACGCTGCCAGATAGAGCGTGACCGTTCGGAAGACGGCAAAGGGCTCCCACAGCCACGCGCTGGCGAGGCCCGTGGCTGCGTAGGTTGTCTCGTGCGCTCCGAGCTTCACAGCAAGCTCTCTTAAAAGCTTCTGCCCGTCGCGTGCGGCCACGTGTCCGCGGAGTATTGTATGGCGGCTGAAGTTGTAGTCCGCACGCCAAGCATCAAGCAGGCGGTCTGGTTCGACGACCTTATATTCGTTGGTACGCTCCTTCTGTTCCCGCTCTACATAACCAGATTCGACGAATCTCGGCATTAGTCGGCTCAGATATCCGCTGCTGAGCCCGGTATCCCTCACCAAATCTGCTTGAGGCCAGGTTCGACTAGCCTGCAGCAACAGTACCCGAGCAAGGCGCGCGCTGCGCGGAGCGAATAGCGATTCCGGCCGCCCAGATCGCTTGTAGAGATTTGGCTCACCGAGGATGCGAATTCGTATGGGTGGCGCATCAATGTCGGCGTTGCCAGACAGATCCAGCCAAGAGACACCTGCGGCTCGGCATAGCTGTTGGCCGGCATCGCCCATATACGGCACCACAATGAGCGGCACGACACCGTCCGCAGACCTGGCTTGGACCACGCGGGTGGCTGAACCGATCTCTTCAGAGGTAGCGGCTGCCTTGAACTCGACAGCAAAGGTCTGGCCTCCAGCGATGATCTCAACGTCGTTACGGCACGCATCCGCGCCCTCGCACCACGTCGCCACGGGTAGGCCAGTCGTTGCGGGGAAAACGGTACGCAGCGTGTCAAGGCCGAGTTTCTCGTTCATGCTGCTATTATACCCCATGTTTCGCATGTGCGAAACATTGGTGGTTTAAGTACACGGTGCAACGCTGAATACGCGCGGGACAACAAATGACGGCTCATCGCCCTTCAGACTCAGGTGACTGCGAACTGTGCCTTCGGACGCGCCTCCGTCGGTGACACAACAGAGAATAGGATGTCCTCGATCGAGAGTCCTGCCGCGACCAGGTCGTGCAGAAGATCATCCGTCCAGTCCTGTTCGACACAGACCTTGCCCTCAACCAGGCGCAGATGCAGCGTAACGCTATACAGTCTCTTGCCGTGGACCCAGCCCAAACGAAGCAACAGGTAGTTGTCTGTCGCTTCATCGAGCAGGCATACGACCTCCTCGCCAGGAAGCGGTTGACTACGCATAAGACTAGCGCGTTCGGTGAGCGCATCTTTGATGAGGGTTCGATAACGGTCTAGTTTATCCATTGAACTACCTCCTCGCGCTCCGTGTCTACCACCAACAGTGGAAGCTTCTTCTCGGAAACAATTACTGCAAAGGCCGGCCGAATGAACTGCTCTGAATAGGTGGTGGAACTTATGGCCAGATAGAGCCTCTCTGCCGGCGCAATCCGCTTCAGATAGATTCGATAGAGTTCATATTGTCCCAGCGCAAGCTCCAGATTGTGCATAGGAGAATCGCCAGTAAAGCCTTTGACTTCGATGACAAGGGTGCGCTGCAGAGTCGTTCCGGCTCCCGACTTCATTATTCGCAGGTCTGCATAGACATCGGTATCTTCAAACACAATGCGGTATGGGTCGTCGGTGATCGTCCAACCGTCCTTAACAAGCGCATTCTTGACGGCTTCGTGAATCTGGTCCCTTCGTGGCATGCCGTCTCCTGTCTTTCGATTATACCACTGCCGTGATTCCGGCAGGACCTCGCGCGCCGGGGGCGAACCTAATCGGAAGAATACACTGCACAGGATTGACAACGCTATGATAAGCTCCCCTCTCGTTATCGGCCTAGACGTCGGCACGGGCTCCGCACGAGCCGGCCTCTTCGATCCTGCGGGCGCGCTCCTCGCCTCGGCGTCGCATCCCATCGAGATGTGGCGGCCAAAGCCGGACTACGCCGAGCAGTCGTCCGAGGACATTTGGCGCGCGCTCTGCATGTGCGTGAGGACGGTGCTTCGGGAAGCGGATGCAGCGCCGGAGCGCGTGGCGGGGATCAGCTTCGATGCGACGTGCTCGCTGGTTGCGATCGACGCGGCGGGGGCGCCCGTGGCCGTGAATGACGAGGGAGTGGATGAGCGTAACGTCATCGTCTGGATGGACCACCGTGCGCTCGCCGAGACCGACGAGATCAACTCCGGAGAGCACGCGGTCCTGAAATACGTGGGCGGCAAACTCAGCCCGGAGATGGAGACGCCAAAGCTCCTCTGGCTCAAGCGCCACCTTCCGGCGTCTTATGCCCGCGCAGCCAAGTTCTTCGACCTGGCGGACTACCTCACCTGGCGTGCAACGGGCTGCGACGCACGAAGTTTGTGTACCATGGTGTGCAAGTGGACCTACTTGGGCCACGAGGGAGCGGGCGGAAGTTGGGACGCTGCCTATTTCCAGGCGATTGGCCTCGACGATCTGTTCACTTTGGGCAAGGTCTCGTCGGACATTCGCCCGATGGGAACCAACCTAGGCCCGCTCTCGGCGCCTGCGGCGGCGGACCTCGGACTCACAACGCGGTGCCGAGTGGGCGTCGGGATCATCGACGCTCATGCGGGCGGGCTGGGAGTCCTCGGAGCGTTGTGGGAGGGCAAAGCCGAGTGCGATTTGGCGGACCTGGAGACCGGGCTCGCCCTCATTGGAGGAACGAGCAACTGCCACATGGCCGCCTCTCGCGAGGCGGTTTTCGTCCCGGGAATCTGGGGACCCTACTACGGCGCGATGGTGCCGGGAATGTGGCTGACCGAGGGCGGACAGTCCACTGCGGGAAGCGCGATTGACCACATCATCTCGGACCATGCGAATGCCCCGACGCTCACGGCGCAGGCTCAAGCGGCCGGAGTTACCGTCTATGAACTTCTAAACCGCGAGATAGCTCGCCTCGGGTCTGAGCAAGGCCTCGGGCCGGACCTGACGCAGGACCTGCACATCCTCCCCTACTTCCTGGGCAACCGAAGCCCGCACGCCGATCCTCATGCGAGGGCTGCCATCTCTGGAGTCTCCCTCGATCGGTCGATCACTTCGCAAGCGCTTCGCTACTACTCGGTTATCCAGGCGGTGGCCTACGGCACGCGCGACATCATCGCCTCGATGAACCGGGCCGGTTTCTCGATCAGCAAGATGCTGGTGACGGGCGGCGGAACCAAGAACCCGCTCTGGCTGCAGGAGCATGCCGACGCCACCGGCTGCACGCTCATTCTGCCCAGGGAGCCCGAAGCAGTTCTGCTGGGAAGCGCCATCCTGGCGGCCACAGCCTCGGGCCTCTACCCGGACATCTATCGTGCGATGCAGGGAATGTCCGGCTCGGGATTGGTCATCAAGCCCCGCACTGACACTTCGCAGTACCACGCCGCGAAGTTTCAGGTGTTTCAGCAGATGTACCAGGATCAGCTTCGGTATCGGGAATTGATGGGGAAGGTGTGACCAGTGGGCAGGAGGCAGTTTGCAATGGGCAGCGCTAGGCGACATCGCCGCTCTCCTCGATTGGGCTTTGTGGAAGAGAGAACAACTGTACCGCACGAGCATGACGTCCGGACTTAGGCGTGGGGCACGTTAATCTGGTATTGTCACATCACAAAGTAGGAGGGCATTCACAGTGACAGCACACGGTATCGAGTTGGAATCGCTCGTCATTCAGCAGTTCTGCAGAAAGTGGAAGATACGCGAGCTTAGTGTGTTCGGGTCCATCCTGCGCGAGGATTTCCGACCGGACAGCGACATAGACTTTCTCGTGGACTATGAGGCAGACGCTGAATGGGACCTGTTTGACTCCTTGCGGATGCAGGACGAACTTGAAACACTGCTCGGCCGCCCGGTAGACATCTTGGATCGCTTCGCTCTAGACTACGAGGCCAATCGATATATCCAGGAGACCGTTTTATCCGACGCGAAGACAGTCTATGACAGCCGATAACGCCTATCTGGATGACATCGTCGCTACGCCAGCAACTAGCAAACGCTGGATGGTGATTCGGTGCGTGGGTGAGCTAACCGCTCACCACGCACCGTCCACATAAACTCAGGTTGATGCAAGCCCGCAGTCACGCTCCAACAGTCGCCCGGTGGTGAGGTGAGGTCGTCTCGCCTCCAGACCTGGACAGTGGCACGGGCGTCCCGCCCGTGAGAGCCCATGCGCGGGACGCGCATGCCACACGGCACCACCGGAGCGCGGGCGTCCCGCCCGCCACGTTATCCGATTTTCGCAAGACCCTGGCGTTCGGATTGCCTCGCGTTGCATGCGCCCGAGACGGGCGCGCTCCGAATCTCATCCAGGAAGGGTGGAAGCATCGCTTTTTGGCTTGCCTCAGCGCTCCGCCAGGCGCGCGCGGCAGAACGCCGCGCGCTCGACATCCCCTCGGGCTTCCGCAAGCCGAAGCAGGCGGCGCCAGAGGTCCTTGCGGTCCGGATCGCGCTGAAGTCGCACCTGGAGGTCGGTCGCCTCGCGCAAGTACTCTCTCATTCCGGTGAAACGCTTGCGGGCATCCTCGCTCTCCTCCTTGCGTCCGGCGAAGCCAAGCGCAATGCTCAGGTTGTAGAGGGCATCGGGGTTGCTTGGGTTCATTGCGAGCGAATTCTGAAAGGACTTAATCGCGTCGTCGTACCGGCGCTGACCTGTATACATCAGTCCCGAGAGGTAAGCAACGACGGCCGATCGCGGGGCGGCGGCAGTCGCCTGCTCAATGCGCTTCTGGGCCTCCATAAAGTCTCCGGTCGCTTGAGCCGCTTCCACCAAGATGCCGCAGAGAAGCTCCCACGCGGCAGCTTGACGCGGGTCGAGTTCAACGCAGCGCTCAAGTTGCGGTGTTGCCTCACGGATGTTCCCAGACACCAGGAGCGCATGACCAAGCGCGAGAAGGCACCGGCTGTTGTTTGGCTCCAAGGCAATCGCCTTGCGAGCCTCCTCAAGCGCAGCAGTGTGTTCGTGTCCCTTTGCAAGCGCGAACGAGAGCCCTGCCCGTGCATCTGCCTCGGTTCTCTTGATAGATAGCGCCGACCTAAAGCGGGCCGCCGCAGTTGAGTAGTTTCCCAGTGCGAGGTCTGTCTCGCCCGCCGCCGTATTCAAGAAGGCGTCGGCAACTCGTGTCTTCAGATTCTGGTGTACGACCTGAAAGGCCGCTCTGGATTGGCCCGCATGAAGCATCGCCCTGACTTGCAGGAGCACGAGATCCGTCCTATCAGGGCTCGCTGCGACGGCCGTACCGTATGCGGCCGCCGCTTCGACCGGGTGATTCTCAATGAGCAGGCGCTTGCCCAGCGCCTGCTGAAGGTCAACATCCGCTGGATTTTGAAGGCCCCGGGTCATCAGTTCTTGCGTCGACCGGCGGTCCATGCGCCAAGCACGTCCTCCGGGCGTGGCGAAGACCCAGGCCGCCAATCCTCCTCCAGCTAGGATCAAGGCGGCTAGCGCGAACACTACAGCACGTTTCACTTTACAAGCGGATCCGGAACCGGCAGCGAGCCCTCCTTAAGCAGATAGAACCTATCGCCTGCCAGGCTGGTGAAGCGCTGTCGGAGCCCGCTTGGCCACCGAACTTCGACAGCCTCTGCGTTCTGCGCCTCGCCGAGCCCGAAATGCAGCCGCCGGTCGCTAGTGGAGGCATAGCTCGATCCATCCCGCACCGTGCGCAGCGAACGTGTGCCATTGGCTGTCACCCACACCAGAGCGCCTGCCGCATCTCGGTTCGACTTGGTTCCTTCCAGCCGCAACGTTACAAAGCGTCCAGCCCTCCCAACGTTCCGATAGAGTGCGGCGGGCATGTTCTGGCTATTGTCGAGGATGTCGATGCCGCCGTCGTTGTCGAAGTCTCCGGCCGCCAATCCTCGCGTAACACGCGGTTCCGCCAAATCCCCCAGATCCGCTGTCTGATCCACAAAAGCCCCATTGCCTGTGTTGCGAAGCAGGAGCTTTCGCTCCTTGTAAGTGGTATTGGGCGCAATCTTCTCGATGAATGGGTCCACGTGCCCATTGCCGCAGACAAGGTCCGGCAGGCCGTCGTTATCGTAATCGATGAACTCGACTCCAAACGCATTGAAGTTCAGGCTGGCGAAGCCAATGCCGGACTCATAGGTCTTGTCCTCGAACGCTCCTTTGCCCACGGCGTGAAAGAGGCTGTTCGGCTGACCGCTAAAGTTAGTCACCAGAATGCTCTCCCAGCCGGTCTGATCATAGTCCGCTGCCGTGATACCCATGCCGGAGAGCACCGCGGCGTCTGCGCCGTAGGCAACCCCAACCATCAGGCCCACCTCCTCAAACCGCTTGCCTCCCCGGTTTTGCAGAAGCAGATTTGGCGAGATATCGCAGGCAATATAGGCGTCGTCCCATCCATCTTGGTCGTAGTCCAGCCATAGCACTCCGAGGCAGCGGCCCCGCACCTTGCTGAGCCCCATCTTTTCGGTCGTGTCGGTGAACTTGCCGTTCCCCTCATTGTGGTAGAGGCGAGGGCCCTCGTTCACGGGGTAGACCTCCGGCGAACAGTACGTTCGGTCTTTCGCGGAGTTGGAACACTTCGGCTCGTTCTTAGGATCCCACTTTACGTAGTGGCCCACCAGAAGGTCCAGATTGCCATCGCGGTCGTAGTCACCCCACGCCGAACTGGTGGCCCATCGGACCCCTTTGTCCGTGTCTCCCACTCCCGCGCTCGCTGTGACATCGCGGAACGTGCCATTCTTCTCGTTATGCAATAAGTGATTTCCGCCGCACCCGGAGAGGTAGATATCCGGGTAACCATCGTTGTCGTAGTCGCCAACCGCCGCGCCTATCGCGTAGCCCTGCTTTAACCGGCCAATTCCAGATGACTCGGTGACGTCTTTGAACGTGCCACCTCCCATGTTCTGGTAGAGCTTGCACGGTGGTCGCGGCGTACTCGCGGGATGGTCCGGGGTCGGTCCTGCCTGCACAAGCAGGATATCCAGCAGGCCGTCGACATTGTAGTCCAGAAACGCGCATCCGCTGGCTGTGGTCGAGACAAGGCTGTACTTGCCAGTTTCGCCATTCTCCAGCTTGAAGTCGATGCCGGCATGGGCCGTGACGTTCACGAACGCGCCAGGAGCGTGCGGCGATGCGCCCGATTTGCCGGGTTGCGTGGGCGGCTTAGGGTTCTGTTTGGAGCTGCAGCCGAGGGCCGTGACCAGAACCGTCAGCACGACAGCGGCGATATGTGGCGCACGAGTCTGCTTCATGAAGGTAGCCCTTCGTATTATTTGAGGATAATGTGCCGATGGTCCTCGCGGGGGGCCTGGGCAATTGCGCTCAGCAACAGGCCCTAAAGGACCTGCCTGAGTTTCCTAAAGCCCGATAAATCGGGCTCCGCCGAACCCAGAACCTCCGCAGCCCCATTCATGGGGCTTTCCAGGATCACACCGGTCCTGTAGGGACTCGATACGGATCCGCGCAATGGTACCGCGAACCGCTAGCGGGTTGGCGCGACGCTCTTTGCGGGCCCAACAGCAGCCTCCGCCTCTACAATCGCAGCAGCAAGCTGTGCATTCTCGCCGACCTGCTGGGCCGTCATGCGCAGAATGGCGAGTGCAGATTCTGCCTTGCCGCGAGCTGTCGCCGCTTTGGCAAGGCGGATCGCCACATCGACATTCTTAGTGTCAAGGCCATAGGTTTTCAGCAGCGACTTCTCCTCGCTTGCCAGGTCGCGTTCAATCTTGAACTTCGCTCGTGATGCCGCCGCCTCGGCTGGTTTGCCGCATGCATCCGCAGCCTGGGCAAGCAGAAGGTACGACCCAGGATCGTGTGCGTTGAGTTCCGACGCTCGCTTGGCGAAACTGAATGCGCCTGCATGGCGTTTCTGGCGCATCCTCAAGCGGCCCATCTCGAGGTTTGCCTCATAGTAGTCGGGCTGCAGGTCGAGTGCTTGGTTCAGATTGTCTTCCGCCTCCCGAAGTGTGTCAGGCGTCGAAGGTTTCCGCATCGCAACATACGCAAGCCAGTAATACGGCTGAGCGTGTGATTTGTCCTTGGTTAGGATGGGCCGCAACTGCTCTTCTGCCCGACGGTAGTCCCCGGTAAGCGCAAGGACGCGCCCGAAAGTGAGTTGGGTCTCGAGGTCGTCCGGGTACGCCTGGGCAGCTACTCCCAAGTGGTCGAGCGCCCTCTTGGACTGCGACTTGCGTGTGTAGAGCATTCCGGCAAGGAGATTCGCGCGAGGACACTTGGGGTCGCTCTTCATCTCTAGCTCGGCATCGCGGAGCGCCTCTACCTCCTGGCCCGCATTGAGCTCGACCTGTGCGAGGAAGCAGTGCGCGTGGTCCTGCGTCTTGCGGCGCGCGATGTACTGTCTCCAGAAGTCGGCGGAGACATCCGGCGCTCCGTGTTTATCCGCCAAAAGCGCGAGAGACCGATAGGGAGGGGCATACCGTGGGTCCTTGCGAATGGCCTCTTCGTATGCGCTCTTTGCATCGGGGTCCATCTTGATGGCTTCGAGTTGTTCGCCCCTCTTGAATGCGGCTTCCGCTGGCGAGGAGCGGAGCCGAGGCACAAGAAGAATGGCCGCACCTCCTGCCAGGAGTACCAGCAGGGCGGTGCGGCCAACGGGTCTAGACAAACAACTCATGCAGCAATACTACTTGTAGAAGTCGCAGAGGTTCGGACCCTGGTTGCGGGTCATCTCGAGGTTCTCAACTCCGCCCCGCTCTTCGCGACCGATCAGGCTGTAGCTGTCTCCAACCGCGCCTTGGCGTGCGAACACTGCGGGCAGCTTCATCGCCTTGGCATGACCGTCAAAGAACGCCCAGTTCATGATGCCCTTCTGGCCGCGATGCAGGTTGAAGCCCTGGCCCCACTGGCATGCCGGCGGGTCATTTACACGTGCAACCCAGTCGCCCAGGTCTGCACAGTCCCACGTGGACTCCAGAATCATCACCGTCTCGGCCGGTCGGTTGACCGCAGCCATCTTGAGCGGATTCCATCCCCACATCACCACTCCGTTGGTGCCGTAGGAGATCTTGGCCTCAATGTCACTGCCCTCAGCCTGAATGTCATTATTCGGGTTGGACGGACAGCGGAAGAGCTGCCAGCTCTTGACGTATGGCTGTGTGAGGCTCTTCCAGGTGATCTTGGTGTAGCCATCGTTCGTGTGACGTGCGCAGTCACCAGCGGGATCTGGATACCCTATGGATCTGCTAAGCGGAAACACCTCGTCGTAGTCCTGAGCATACATGTGCCACGACAGTCCGAGCTGCTTCATGTTGCTGAGGCATGAGATGGTGCGGGCAGACTCGCGAGCCTGAGCAAAAACAGGGAACAGGATCGCGGCAAGTATCGCTATAATAGCGATAACGACGAGTAGCTCAATCAGCGTAAAGGCTGATCTACGTGAGCCTTTCATGATAGTCCCTCCGTTGTGTTCCGGAAGCCCTTTTGCCTCCGGCAATGCAATGGTAGCTAACGATTCAGATACTTCATTCGTGCAGCAATATCCCGATGCCTACCACCTCCTCTTCGAAGTGAAATACTCGCAACATGCGCCAATCAACATCTATCGCGTGCAGCTATCGTCCGGTGGGCTGCCCCTGCGGTGATCCCATCACTCCAGGCGGAGGCCCCGACTGCTTGGTCCTCACCTTCTCGCGCGACTGTTTGGCATATTCCGCCATCGCCGCAGTCGGTGGGCTGCTCCGAATGCGCCCTCCGTCCGGCGCGGTCGGCCCTTTAGTCGTACGCATAATACTGAACGCCAACACGCCAATAGCAACGACGACAACGGCCACGACTACCGGAACGGGCAAGTTTCTCATTATTGCTTGTCACTCCCTTCTTTCTTCGTTGAGTCGGTTGATCCGGCTGGAGCCTCGGAGGCTGCATTACCGGCCTTACTGCGCTCCTTCAGGATGGCCTCGGATTTCATCCTGTCTATCTCTTGCGGGGTTTTAAAAGTGCTCGCATCCGGACCTTGTGGCTTCGCCCTTGGTGCGGCCGGAGCGGCACGTGGAGTGCCCGCTCCTGCTCCGCCCGGCTCAGCCGACATAGCCGCGCCCATGCCTGTGGGCAGCGGCGGCCCTTTCTTGTCGGCAAAGTAGAACATCACCGCAACAGCTCCACCTAGTACCGCCAGAACCATGAAAATGGCTACGCCGGGCTTCATCGGCTTGTTCAATTAATTTCGCCTCCTCTGGGCACCTGCCAACCGTTCGCGATAGGCGGTCACCATCTCAGGCTGCTTCAGCTTTTCGCATGCGGCAACCATGGCCTGCAGCGCGCGCTTTTCATGCGGCCTCTCCTGCAGAACCAGCTTCAGGTAGTTGACTGCTTCGCTTGCGTCTCCGGATGCCACTTCAAGCTCGGCAAACTCAATCACGATGTCGCTGTCTCCAGGGTGAACCTGCATCCGCTTCAGCAGGATGTCCTTCTCGGTCTGATAGTCGCTGAGCCTTTTGAACTCCAGCGACATCTTGGCGGCCTCCTTTGGAAGTCCGATCTTGCGATAAGCGGCAGCGAGGTTGTATGCCGTCTCCTTCGTTCGCGTTCCACGTTCCCACACGAACGTCAGTGATTTCACCGCGCCTTGCGGATCTCCTGAAAGGACCTTTAGGCGACCTAATTCTGCATAGGCATCGCCTATTCCTGGGTTGAGCTCCACAGTTTTTTCGAAGGCGTCAATGGCCGTTTTGAGATTCTCGGGCGTCGGGGTTCGTCGAGTGAATGCGCGGCCGAGCGTGTACCAGCCAGTAGCGTACTTTGGGTCCTTGGCAAGCACGGCCCGCGCAAGCGCTTCGGCCTTCGGGTAGTCCATCGCGTCCAATTGCGCCTGTGCGAGAGACATCGCTATCTTGTCGTCATTGGGCAGCAGTCGATTCGCCTTGGTCAGCTCGTCAATTGCCTCGCGGGTCTGTTCGGACTGCCCTAAGTGAACACCTAGAATCGCGTGCGCTCGCCCACAATTGGGCTCAACGATTACAGCCTGCCGCGAGGTGGCCAGGCCTTCCTTGATGCGGTCAACTCGCGTATATGCCTCCGCGAGACCGCACAGGGTGTGGGGAGTGCTGGGCGCGACACTCTTAAGGCGTTCAAGCAGTGGGACCGCCATATCCGCCCGGTCGGACTCAAGATAGAGGCTGGACAGAAGCTGGTAAGGTTCGTGGCGAGAGGGATCGACTCGAATGGCATCGCGCCATTGCGCCTCGGCTTCAACGGGCTTGTTGGAGGCAGCGAACTCAAGACCCTTGTTGACATGCCGTCGCCAACCGCTCGATCCCAAGTACAGGACGTAGACAACCGCAGCAATCGCGGCCAGAACCACGAGTACCAGAACATAGAGGCGAGACCTGGAGCCGGTTCGCGAACGAACCGCTGCGACCTCCCGCCGCTGAATTCCATGTTCCTGCATCGCCATGCGTCTGCTTTCTATAACGGCGTCTAGCTTGAAGTGAACACGACGGGGCTATCGCAACAGTCGCCCGATCCCCGCCGTCGCCAACATTATCTGGAACTATATCACGTTGTTGTGAGTTTGTCAAACTGGTAACTGTTCAGTTGTTCAGCGCCCCATTGGTGTCATGCAATATGCGGATGGGACCAATATGACACATGGGACGTATTGCACAACACGCAAATGAAGCAGTGTGTGTTTTGCTTCGTCTGCCGGCGCGTCCGATGCATGACGAGGGCTTGTCGGAAAGTCCAGGAAGGTTTGAGGCGCGCTCGCCGCGAAAGAAAAGAGCAGCGGGTCGCATCGCCGTGCAGCGCCCATTGCGAACAAGCATACCGGAGCTGAGAGCCGGCTATCGAGAAGGCGGCCTATGAGGAAGATCAAGGATCTGCGTTTACGAGCCACTATCGTTGCTGCGATAGCTTCGACCTTGGCGCTGGTGGTCGGCGCATGCAACGACACGACGACTCGTCCATCCGGCCCGCCCACTGTGTCCACTCCTTCGCCGGGAGCAGCAACCACACCGGTTGCAAGCTCCTTCGTGGGAAATGAGGCGTGCGCCGAATGCCATCCTGCCGAGATGAAGCAGCATAAAGGCGGCAGGCACGATCTCTCGCTGCGCTTTGCAGACACCGAGAGCCTTGCCAGGGAGCGCATGCCCATGGGCCGAGTGAAGAACACGGACTACCAGTTCGGAATTCTGGGTGATCGCTACGCCTTCGGCTTGGTTGGAGGAGCAATGCGGCCCCTCGACATGGCGTTTGGGTCCGGCAAGAGCGGGATTGCCTTCACTGTGCTCGCGGGCAAGGACGCAATGGCGGAAGCGAGAATCAGCTACTTTCCTCCAGGGCACTCGTTCTATATCACTCCCGGCCAACAGGGCCTGTCAGACCGGTCTCTCGGCAATCTTGCGCGGGGCGATGCGGCACGCCAGTGCTTCCCCTGCCACACGATCACAATGCCCACGGACAGCCTGGTGCCCGAAAAGAGGTTCCTGGGAGTCGGATGCGAGTCTTGCCACGGGGCCGGAGGCGCGCACATCGACGCGGTTAGACGTAAGGACCTTGCGAACCTGAGGATGGAACGCCTCGGCGGACTTGGTGGAACGCGCATAAACGCGGAGTGCGGCAAGTGCCACCGCACCGCAGAGGATGTGGCGAGCAAGAACCTCCCGGCGCAGAAGACCGACCTCTTCCAGGCTCATGGACTGGCCCAAAGCCGCTGTTTCAAAGAGAGCCGCGACAGGCTGACCTGTCTCACCTGCCACAACCCGCATACTGACGTGAACACCAACGAAGCACAGTACGAATCGGTTTGCCTGGACTGCCACGGAGGACGGAAGGTCGCGAATACCTCGGACGTCAAGGCTGGACCCTGCCCCGTTAACCCGACGGCTAAGTGCATCGGCTGCCATATGACAAGGCGTCCGGAGCCGCTCTTCCCAGGACACAAGAGGATGGTGGCCGATCACTTTATCCGCATTGCAATGAAGGAAGCCAAGAAGATGGAGCCGAGATAGATGAAGTCCAAGAGAGAGGTTCTGTTCATGGTCGTTGTCCTCGGGATCGCTGTTGCGCTCTGCGCGCTGGTAGCGCTGCCCACTCTCATGGGTGGGCCAAGCAATGCCCGAAAGGGAGATCCGAACGACGTAACCAAGCTGGTGGAAACGCAGCTCATTATCGGCCAGGGTCGCCCCGAGAGGGGCGCGGCCAGTCC
>VFKD01000222.1 GCA_009885735.1 bacterium | reverse complement strand
GGCTCGCACATTCAGGCCATGGCAGCGGCTGAGGCTGCGAACCTCCGAACGGATGATGAGTACTGGGAATTTGGCCGAGAGGTGACATCCAGAGCTGCCATCGACACATCCCAGGGCATTGAACTCACCTGCGAGGAGGGCGACGTCGCGCTCTTCTGCCCAATGCTGGTTCATTCGGGGTCGAACAACACCACCGCAGAGCCGCGATACGCCTTCCACTGCTCGTTTCACGATGCCTCGGCCCAGCGCATTCGCAGGCTTCCTCCGGTATTCTACGACATGTTCCCGCCCTCCATGGAGCGGGCGATGCCTGTCGAACTAAGGTCGATGCTGGAGCGGTAGGCGAACGGCACCTTGCGATGAGCATGTCTGACGGCACTTGGTAGATTACACGAATGCGTCCTGACTCGTGACTTGAAACGGCAAATGATCGACGACGGTACAGAGTGATGAGACCGATACACAACATTAGCGCTCGGTCGATTCTTGCGGTGCATGCGTGGTTGTTTCCTGCAATTCGTCTGTGGGGACTCGATTGTGCGACAATTCCTGCAACGACATTCAGGATTTACAAGTAGTCTATCATCATGAGACACAGGTATGACCGCAGAGCGGAGCTGCGCGGTGCTGGACGTCGGGCAGCATTAGGCTTGCTGCCGTTCGCTCTCGGCCTCGCCTGCTATGGCGCTGGTAACAAGAGCATCGGCTTCATCATGACTTACTCTGGGTCGATGTTTGCACTCGGCTGCTTCTGGATGCTCTTCCTCTCGTATATCGGTCCTTGGAGCGTTATCAGCTTCTGGGCAGTTGTTGCGTGTGCTGGAGTCGAGTTCTGGATGCGGGGCGAGCAGATCTCATCGGGAGTTGGGAATGTTGTGCTTCTCATTGTGATCGTCGCACATGTGGCGGCCATGAACGTGGAATCCAAGCGCAGGTAGAATCTGTGGAATCGCGTAGCTAACACGAGTCCGTTGCGTCGCTTGTGACCCGTTCGTCCCAACGCTCATAGTGGACTCAGCGCCGCGCGCGGTGATATAATGCGGCTCCATGACCAGCCACTTCCTCCACTATAAAGACTTCGTCGGCGCCCGCGCGCCCAAGTTCCATAAGGCAACCCTGGCGCGCTCCGAGCGGCTTCTGCTGGGGCTCAACTGCCTCGAACCCGGCCAGGAGCATGCGGCGCACATTCATCACGGGCAAGACAAGTTCTACTTCGTCATTGAGGGCGAGGGTGAGTTTGAGGTTGCAGGCGAGAAGCACACTGCCGGAGCAGGCGAAATCATCTGGGCTCCCGCGAAGGTCCCGCACGGCGTTGCAAACCGCTCAACAGAACGTCTGGTCCTCCTCGTTGGAATGGCGCCCGCGCCCGATGCGTAGTCCGGCAATAGGACGTCGAGTATGACCGCCACTGCAGCCTCGGACCGAAGCGTCTGGGCGCTTGCCGCGCGCTTCCGTGAGCTTGGCATTCTTGTGTTTCTCGCGATCGTGGTTGTGGGTGTGTCGCTCAAGGCTCCGCGGTTCCTCCAGGCCTCGAACCTTCGCGACATTCTGCTCGATATGCCCCTGCTGCTGGTGGTGGCAATGGGCATGACAATGGTGATCATCAGCCGAAACATCGACCTAAGCGTGGGCGCGGCGCTTGGCGTGAGCGGCATGGTGGTTGGTGCGGCCTTCAAAGCCAATCCGAACCTGCCCATTCCTGTCGGCCTGCTGCTCGGGATGCTGGTCGGATTCGGGCTGGGCTCGTTCAATGGGCTGCTCGTCACGTGGCTGCGCGTGCCGGCCATCATCGCCACGCTCGGAACTCTGAGCGTGTTTCGCGGGCTCGTCTTCGTGGTGAGCGGCGGCAGTCAGATCGACCGAGCCCATATTCCGGCGGACCTTGTTGCCCTGTCCCAGTCGTCGCCGCTGGGACCGCCAATGCTCGTGCTCATGGCTTTTGGCATCTGTCTGGCGTTTCACCTCTTTCTGCGGTACCACCGCGTGGGCCGCAACATCTATGCCATCGGCGGCAACCCAGACGCCGCCCGGCTGTGCGGAATTCGCGTGGGGCCCACGGTTTGGATGGTCTTCGCAGTCACCGGTGCCCTTGCCGGCCTCGCCGGAGTGATGTACGCGGCTCGGTTTGGGTTCATCAATCCCGCGCAGACGGGCGTGGGCTTCGAGTTGAGCGTCATCGCAGCCACCGTGATTGGCGGGACAGACGTGTTCGGCGGCTCGGGAAGCGTGCTGGGCACTGTTCTGGGCTGCCTGCTGCTCGCCACGCTCAACAATGCTCTCACCGTGATGGGCCTCAGCGCGTTCTGGCAGCTTGCGGTCTATGGGACCATCATCCTGCTCGCCGTCTGGACAGATTCGACCATTCGCTCGAAGCTGGGTCAGCTTGCCCAAGAGACGGCCTACTGATGGCTGCGGCTGCTCAGGCGGAGGAGAACGTCGGCATTGGCGCGCGCCTGATAACCAAGCTGAAGCTGCTGAACCGCGAAATGGTGGTGATCGCGCTGCTCATCACAGCTTTCATCGTCAGCTCGCGGCTTTCGCCCTACTTCCTGGACCGCGAGTATCTGCTCGAGAACACCTCCCTCTACATGGAGGCGGGCATCATCGCTCTGGCGATGACCTTCATCATCGTGGCGGGTAAGATCGATCTCAGTGTCGCCTCGAACCTCGCTCTCACGGCCTGCTCCGCCGCGGTCATGCACTCGCGGTTCGGATGGCCCATGCCAGCCACCATCGCATTTGCTCTCGTCTTGGGCTCGCTGCTGGGAATGGTGAACGGCCTGCTTATCGTGAAGCTGCGCCTGCCGCCGCTCACTGTCACTTTGGGGACCTTCGCACTCTACCGAGGGATCGCACAGATCCTGGTGGGAGAGCACTCGGTGAGCGGCTTCCCGGAGTGGTTCGCCGGCATCGATTATCGCAAGGTGGGCGGCCTGCTTCCCATGCCGCTTTGCATCTTCCTCGTGCTGGCAGTCATCCTTGGGATTGTGCTGCACAAGACCGTGGTGGGCCGCTGGACCGTCGGAATCGGGGCAAATCAAGTGGCGAGCCGGTACTCCGGAGTGCCCGTAGGACGCACCGTGATCGGCCTCTTCACTCTAGCGGGCCTGCTCAGCGGCCTCGCCGGCCAGATCATGACGTCGCGGCTTGGAGTGGCGCGGTTCGACATGGGGATTGGTCTCGAGCTCGACGTGATCACTGCGGTAGTGCTGGGTGGGACCGACATCTTCGGCGGCCGCGGCACGATCTTCGGAACGGTGCTCGCGCTCTTTCTGCTGGGAATCATCCGCAGCGGCATGGGCCTGCAGAATATCAAGGTCGAGCAGCAGCTTATCGTTATTGGCCTGCTGCTTATCTTCTCGGTGGCCATGCCGAACATCCTGCAGCGCCGCGCGGCAAAGCGGGCGCACTAGTCCGGCAGGCACGAACTTGAACCACCCGCTTCGCTTGAGACACAGAGGCACGGAGAACGGCAACAGAGTCTCGCCCGCTCATTGTACTGCTGCAGCCGCCAGTTACCTAGAAGGCCACAGCGGAACGCAGAGGAAAGGCAACGACAAGCCTTGGCAGTTGCCCTTCTCAGCGGCCTTTGCATTCGCTGCGGTTCAAATGCCGTTGACCCTCTTTGCGCCCTCGCGCCTTCGCGTGAAAATGCCGTTGACCTCGCATGATAGACTGCCGCGCGCATGCTGTCGCCCCTACGGCTCACGATTCCGCGAGTGCTGAGTCTGCCACAAGAGTGGGCCGGCTCGATTGAGCCGGCCCACTTCATTGAGGCACAGACGGTACTGACGAACTTCAGCCTACTTGCGGCGGCGAAGCGCCAAGAACCCTAGGCCAGACAGACCGGCGAGGCCCATGGCGATAGAACCGGGCTCTGGAACCACAGGGGTTGTGGTGGTGAACGGAATCCACGTGTTTCGTGGCGCCGAATTCACGCCACTTTCCTCGCGGATAGAGCGGATTCGATATTGGCCGGCAGTGTCACCGTCGCAGCAGAACTCCTGACCATACATGTCGATGGTGTGGTTGCCGGTGGAACCAAACACTTGGCTGAAGGTGAAGATCTCCGAGGTGTTGTTCCAGTCGAGCCCCCACCACATGTCGGTTGGGTTGTAGGCCATCTCAACGCCGTCCAGATAGACCACGCCGCCGAAGCCGAAATCTGGAGCGATGCGGATATCCCAGATGCCAATCTCGTCAGCGTCAACGGTGAAATCGACGTGATACAGAAACGCTAGGTTGTTCGAAGTCCCACCGGGTATCAAGTCGTGATTGTTGATGCCGCCTGGGGTCGGCGTGTCCCAAACGCTGATTCCCGAGCTTCCATACCCAGCGGGAGTGGAGAGACCGGCCCAGTTGGTTACATAATCGGCGCCAGAGCCAAAGCTCGTGTTGTTGCCAAGGCGGGACTCGAACGTGACAACATCAGCGGACGACGGCATCGCAATGGTAATGCTTAGGACTCGTCCATAAATAACTTGCCCTGTTCTCGACGACGCGGTCGAATGCTATAGTTCCATTCACCATGGAAATCATCCCGTTCCAGG
>VFKD01000668.1 GCA_009885735.1 bacterium | reverse complement strand
AGTGCTCGGTGCAGTTTGTAAGCCAGCATGGCCGGATGTCCGAGCCGTTCTACTTCACGGACCATCGCCCGCACGAATGCTCCGAAACGTGGCAGGTGCTCCGCAGCGAATGGGACCTGCTGATGCTGAATAACGCTCGCGAGCACGGGGTGGACGTTCACGAAGGCGTCCGCGTTCGCGAGGTGCTCTTCGACGGCAGCAAGGCGACCGGAGTTCGCATTCAGCGCGAGGACGGCAGCGAGGAGATCGTACACGCCAAAGTCGTTGTGGATGCCAGCGGCCAGACTGCCTTCCTCGGCAACAAGTTCAACCTGATCGACAAGGATATGGACCTCAAGAAGGGCGCCGTCTGGACCTATTGGAAAGGCGCCATTCGAGACACAGGCCGCGACGAGGGCGCCACGCTCGTCATTCAGACCAAGGGCAAGAAGGGCTGGTTCTGGTATATCCCGCTTCACAACGATGTGCTGAGCGTCGGCATCGTGCGGGCTTTCGACGAGCTATTCAAGGGAAACCGAGACCACGAGACCATCTACAACGAAGAGGTGGAGGGCTGCGAAGAGGTGAAGCGCAGGGTGGCGAACGCGACCCGTTGCGACAAATTCTATGCCACCAAGGACTACAGCTACAAGTCTCGGCAGTGCGCGGGCGACGGCTGGGTGCTGGTGGGCGATGCGCACGGCTTCCTAGACCCGCTCTACTCGTCTGGCGTGCTGCTGGCGCTGAAGAGCGGGCAGATGGCCGCAGACGCCGTGTGCGAAGGACTCTCGGAAAACAACCTCTCAGCCGCAAAGCTTGGCGCCTGGGGACCCGGGTTCAATGAAGGCATGGACCGAATGCGCCGATTGGTGTGCGAATATTACGACGGATTCAGCTTCGGCGCCTTCGTGAAGAAGCATCCGGAGTTCAAGGGTCACCTCACGGACCTCCTCATCGGCAACCTCTTCAACGACGAGGTGGGCCAGGTCTTTGGTCCTATGGACAGCATGCGCGCGGAGATGGCCCTCGCGGAGGTGTAGGGCCGTATCGCCAATGTGGTTAAGGTCAAGGGCAGACCGCTGAACCACCCGCTTCGCTTGAGGCACAGAGGCACGGAGAAGGTCTACGGCAAGGGTGAGTTAACCACTGAGACCCACGGATGTGTATACACTCGGCAGGTTTCCTATACATGTGCACCTAGACGTGGATAGATTCTGGTCGTATTGTATAGATGACGGCCTACAGCCCAGGTGGCGCGAGTGTCTCAGTCCCTACGACACGTCCCCGCCAACCAATGCGTCCACCAAGGGCTGGTTAACGTAGTAGTTCGTTCGCCCAATCCTGCGTTTCTGCAGGAAGCCGCCGTGCGCCAGCGCGTCCAGGTACTTCGCTGCCGTGAGGCGCGTGACACCCAGGTCGTGCTCGACATACTCAATCTTCGTGTAGGGGTAGCGAAAGAGGT
>VFKD01000379.1 GCA_009885735.1 bacterium | reverse complement strand
TCGCGCAGCGCAGCGAGCACGTCGGCCACGCGACCTTGCCAACAGGCTTCAGCGGCCTTCAAGCACACGGGCCAGGCGTCGCCCGGGGCCAGGACTTGGGCGACGTCATATAGATAGCCCAGGGGATGAACGAAGTCGGTGATCGCGACGAAGTCCGGGAAGTGACGTGCTTGCAGCGTCCAGTTCCAGGCTTGTCCGTCGCCGAGGAACGCGCGGCGTGGGGCTTGATAGAAACCGCGGCGCTGCGCTTCACCGGACACGAGGGGACCGAAGTCGTCGCTGCAACACAGGCTGCTGAGACAACTCCGAACCAATCGCTGCGGCTGCCAACTGGGCTTCTCGCTCGTGGCCGAAGCGGCTGACTCGGCGCTTCGTGAAAGGTCGGTCACGTCCTCCGTGGCACCCTTCAGGTCATTTGCCAAACACTCATCCAGGGCCTGTTTCGTGGGACTTTCCGAGCCTTTCGGTGTCGCACCGGCGGCTGCGGTGTGCATCTCGCGGACCAGCTTTTCAACATACGCTTGTTGCCGGAAGCAGGTTGGCAACTGCGGGTGCGGATCGCTGCTGGAGACCGCACTGCTCATCGTCAGCAGGCAGGCATTCTTGGTTTCTTTCCAAACCGGCTCATGCACGCCGCGCCCACCTGCGGCCCGAGTCATGATCCGTCCGCCATCGACGGAAACCGTCACGACGCCGGGAGGCTCCGCGTGTTGCGGTCGTAGTTTCTGTGCGGCATGGGCCTGCGCCTGCTGCTGCAAGTCCGCGTTTAGTTCGGCCCCGATCTCCGCCGTGTACTCCATGATCAGCGGCACGCTGACCGAAATCTCGGCCAGCTTGAACAACATCTTCTGCGCTTTGCCGGCCGACTTGTGCTCCGCATTGGCCGACACAATCTTGTCCATCACCGCCGCGCTACAGTTCCGCTGATGCAGTCCCAGTTCCGGACGCTGAGGGAAAAAAATCTCGGCGACAAGCCGAGCAATGAGCCACCGGTTCACACAACTCGAGCGGCCCGTCGAGCGTCTGAAGTTCTCGCTCTCGATGAACCAGAGAACACAACTTTTTACACGTCGGACAGCGCTGCGGTTCCGTCATCTGCTCGGCCCGCGCCAGGGCCAACCGTTCCGTGGTGATCTGAGCCACCGACCGACCCAACCGATGACCCGCCGCCTCCATCTCCGTGAACCGCACCTTCTGCCCCAGCAACTCCCGCACGGGAATCTCCAAGCGATCCGCCAGGCTCAGAAACGTCTGCCACTCCTGCTCGCTAATCTTCTTCCGTGCCATCGCCGTTCCTCCTTGAACGTAATAGTTTCTTCACTGGGCTTCCCACTCCACCCAACTCCACGCCCAGCCTACAAAATTCCCGTCGTTTCTCCTATTGACCTTTCTCCCGCCAAAGCAAACCAAAGCAATTGGGCTTATGCACCCCCCGACCCCCGCCCCGCCGCATCTTCCCTTGACCGATCTTGCCGCGGTTCCTATAGTCCCGCCGCTGCGATTGCGACCGAGCCTTTTTCTTGAGTCGTTTTGCCGCATTCTCACAAATATTTCGTTCACGCTCGCTGGAGAACGCTCGATGACAGGTACGGAAACCCACCGCAGGCCGGCTCGCTGCCGCCAGCTCTTCGCAGCCGCGACGACCGCCGGTCTGGTCGCCGCTGCTTGCATTGGTCTCGATTTGTTTAACTCGGCGGAAGCGCAGGCCCAAACCACGCGTCCGCCTGCAGGCACCGGCGTTCCCGCTCGCGCTGGCACAACAGGTCGCCCCAATCCGTCCGTCGTGCCGGCTCAAAGCGTGCCTCTCAGTCAGGTCTCGCCGCGGGCGACGACTAATCAGGCAGCTCCCGCGCCGGTCGTCAAACCGAATC
>VFKD01000730.1 GCA_009885735.1 bacterium | reverse complement strand
TCCGCGAAGGCGGACTTTGTGCCGTTCACAGCCGCGATTTCAATCGCAGGTGTTTGCGATCTGCGATGCGGCAACCAACGGCGGGCGGGACAAGCCCCGCAGCCCTACGCACCCAATTGCGCCTACGGCGCGAACTTCGCCGTGATTATCACCTGTTTGCCCCCAACGTCGGCCTGACCCGTCACTACGATGCTGCCGTCTTTGCCTATCGCCATCGCTTCCGCGCGGGCGCCACCCGCAGGCTCGGCGGCCAGGCGGCTGAGCCACTTCGGGTTTCCATCCTTGTCCAGCTTCATCACGAGCACGTTCTGGCGATACAGGTCCTTGCCCACCGGAAGAGAGGTGACTCCGGCAACCGTGATGTCGCCGTTGTTTGCCACAGCCAGACATTTCGGAGCGCAAGGGCCAACCGCGCCGTCCATCATCGTGCGTCGCCATCGTTCATTGCCATTCGCATCGTAAGAGACCAACGAAAGGTGGACATAGGCCTTGTCTCCGGACCACTCCCCCGCCACCACGATGCCGACGTTTGGGTCTACAACAATAGCCGTCGGCCAGTCGTTCGTGGCCCTGGTCGCGCTGAAGGTCTGGGACCAGATCTCCGCCCCGCCCGGACCAAGCTTCGTCGTTATGATGTCGTAGGCGGATCCGCCATTTTGGACGGCGCCGCGATAACCGGGAGACACAACGTACGTGCATCCAAGCGAGTCTACTGCGACTGCCCTGCCGGTTCGGAATCCCGTGCCCTTCCCGCCAAGCGGGGAGACCCATTGCACCACGAGGTTGATGTCAACCTTCATTGTAAGAGTCGTGTCGGCAGGTCCCACTCTTGCGTTGCTCGCAGCCGACCCGGTGAGGTAGGCGTTGCCCGCTGCGTCCAGGACGCTGGCGGTGGTCATGTCGCTGAGCCGGCCACTGTTGCGGTACGGGCTCAGCGCAACTGGAACACTCTTGTCACCCGAGTCGCGATTCATCCACAGCGTGACGAAGTCGAACCCGCCCTTCCCTCGAGAGTTGCTTCTGGACCATGTTGAGCCAGACACCGCATAGTGGTGGTCGGCGATTACAGAGACCTTAACTGGCCTGTCCTCTCCGTTGGCGGGACCGTTCCATCGCTGAACAAACTGCCGGTCGCCGTTGGCCTTATACTTGACTGTGACGATGTCGAGCCCAGTGAGCCGGCTGATTTCGTTGTTGCTGTCTCGGCCTTTGCCGTTCTCGGATTCTCCGGTCACCACCACATTGTCTTGCGGGTCGACAACGAGCGAGCGTGCTCTGTCCAGGTCATTGCCTGTCCCATTGTATCTTCTCTGCCAAAGCGGAAGACCCTCGGGACTATACTTCTGCGTGAGGTAGTCTGCTCCTCGGTCTGGGATGTCGACAAATCCTGTGATGTATACATTGCCCTGGGAATCGACGCCTGCAGCGGTCGCCTCGCTGGACTTGTCGCCCGACTTGAGCGGCATGGTGTGCTGCCACAACAGGCTGCCTTCCGGAAGGCCCGATGGGTCGATAGTGGGTGTGGCGAAGCCCGACGGAGGGCGCCCTGCAGCTCTGCCGGTTTTGTCCTTAGTCGGCCGGTCGCCGGAACTGCGGACAAACAGGGCGATTCCCATGACGCTGAGCACGGCCACGATAGCTGCGCCAAGGCGCGGTCGCCTCGGGATCCTCCGAGATCTATCCACCCTTGGAACTGGAACAGGTGATCCACTCGCAATACTGCTTGATGGAGGATGTGCCGCCAGCACTGTGCGTCCGGACTCGCGCAGAGATTCCATGAGCGCGCGTGTCGAGGCGGAGGGTTCTTCGCCGAGTTCGCCCCGAAGCGCGTGCTCCAGTTCTCGATACTGGCGCACCACGGCAGAGGGTTGGCCTGAAGCCGCATAGAGCCGCATGAGGCAGCAGTGGGTCTCCTCAATGGTAGGGTCAACCGCCAAGGCTGCACGCGCTGATTCAGTGGCCCTAGCCGCATCGGCTGCAGCCTCATAGTGAAGGGGAAGGGCGTGTAGCGCCGTAGCATAAAGTTCCGAGATTCGGTGCTGCTCATGCACGAAGCACTCTTGATAGAACCCCTGGAGCAACTCTCCACGGCAGGTTTCAACGGCGATCGCCGTGTGAAGCGCTCGATCTCCGGCGTTTGGGGAGCGCTCGGCGGCCGCAAGCTCGGCTTGAAATTGCTGCAGGTCGGTGCCTACGAGATCCGCACTCAGCTCCAGCTTGTCGCGCGAAGCCGTGATTGCGCGGTCACACCCGGATTCGAATGCGGCCAGATCGTGGCGCAGGTGGTAGAGCGCCTGACGAAGGCGTATGCGCGCCTCCTCTGCGTCGTCTTCCGGCCAAAGTGCGGCAGCAATCTGCTCTCGCGACCGAGCCTCGCCAACGCGAAGCGCCAATACGGCAAGCAAGGCGCTGGAGTTGTTCTTGGAGAACTCGACTTCGTGGCCTGTTGCAGAAACCGCTCGCAAGCCTCCAAACAGCCGTATAGTCATCTTAGGATGCTGCATCGGAGCTTCTCCTACCGGGCCGCGGGACACAGTCGGCGGACACTCTGCCTACATCATCATATTATGCCAATTCTCTCCAAAGGTCAAGGAATGCGTAGGTTGAATCCACGTAGACCCAATTGTGAACCGTCAGGCAGTAGTCGATGCACCCTTCGACTGCTCGTCGGTGAGGCTGACGAGCGCTCAGGGCGAACGGATTCTTGTATTGAGGATCGTGTCGTACACAGGGCAGCTATGAGGAATCTGCCAGTTCTGACCACTGCCAAGTGCATAGTGCGATCTGCCTACTGGAAGCTGTGGCTAGCCGGCCTCACAAAGCGCCTTGAGCCTGTCAAGGGCGGCTCCCCATGCGGCGCGGAAGCCATCCGCTTCAGCCCGAGTCTGAATGCGGTCGTGAAGCACGGCGTGTGCGCACTTCGCATCACCCTTTGGAGCGAACGTCACGTCTGCGATGGTGGGGGCAGTGTGGCCGGGAAATGTGAGCGATACTCGCAGATCCTTGTCCTCGCGGATGCGCTTGAACTCCCAGGTTTCGCCGTCAGCCGACATTAGCTTGCCGCCAACGGCGAAGTCTGCCTGTATGCCGTCGCCGTACCACTTGTTCAGGTCCGCCAAGTTCGTCCAAGCGGCATAGACTCTGCTCACAGGGGCGGAGATGCTCTTGGTGCTGCAGATGTAGTAGCCCTTCAGCAAGCCATCCTTCTCGCGGAGTCCCTTGGCCTCCTCATAATCTGCTACGAGGGTAGTCATCCACCACGGATCGACCTTGAACTTCTCCTGCAGCAGCTTGTTCCGGCCCATGCGGCCCAGGCTTATGCCTCCGGCCTCGTCGACAATTGCGAACCACTCCTCCCGGCTCTTGCCGGTGTTCTGCTTCACAGACTCGTCCGTCAACGGAAACTGCGGCTCGAGTGCAACCTTCATGGCATCTCTCCTCTCTAGGGTTCGACAGAGCGGCAGAACGCGGCTGAGTTGAACGTTCAACTCAGTATACAGAGGGCCTCTGGGATATGTCAAGCAGATGCGGACTACATTAACCCGCATTTAATGCCGGCTTAACATGTCCTTAACACTTTGACCGCATACTTATGGTTGGAATAGCCAGATTAGCTTAGCAGGATTCGAGTATCTGCGTCACACTCGGTGGCCACCTATAGAGAGGAACAGATCTTTGCGTCTTATTACGTTGTTCGGCCTCATGCTGCTGTCGGCGTCGGTTCTTGGGCAAGTCGCCAGGGACGTGCCGAAAGAGCACTGGGCCTATGAAGCTGTGGAGTCGCTTGCCACAAAGGGACTTGTGAAGGGTTATCCGGCTGAAGGCAACTTCTTCGGCAAGCGAACCGTAACGCGATACGAGATGGCCACCATTGTTCAGCGTGTGCTGACGCGAGTGGACGAGCTCCTTGCTGCCAAGGCGGACAAGAGCGAGGCCAAGGAACCGAAGCCGACAGCGACCGACGGCGTCTCGAAGGCGGAACTCGACGAGGTGCGCAAGCTGGTCTCTGAGTTCAAGATTGAGCTCGTGAACATCGGCGCCGACCTTATCAAGGTCAAGGCGATGATAGGCGACCTGAACGCTAAGGTAGAAGGCGCTGTAGCTACCGCAGGCAAGGCTGCCACCGACGCGGCGGACGCCAAGAAAGAGACGGGCGATCTGCGCGCTGAGCTAAACGACCTGAAAGAGGGATTCACCCTGAGTAGGGTAGAGCTTGAAGCACTTCAGAAGGACGCCAAGGCGCACAAGCTGAGCGGATACATCCAGGCGCGCTTTGAGGGCTTCGACAATGCGCAGCGCAGCCTCTTCCCAGCTATTGGAACCGGCGGCACGGGCCAGACTCCCACCAACGGCGGACCGCGAGTGGGCGGACCGGCTTACGGCGCTCTCATTCGAAGGGCAAGACTCAAGCTCGGCGGACCTATCTCGAACAGGGCGGACTACACGCTTCAGTTGGACGTGCCGTCCACGGGCGCCGTAGCTCTGAAGGATGCCTACGTAGTCGTAAACGACTTGCCGCTTCCAGACCAGTTTCAGCTAACGGTGGGACAGTTCGCATTCCCATTCGGAATTGAACTCCCAGCGTCGTCCAGCACGCGCGAGACGCCGGAGCGCGCCCTCGGCTTCTCGGACAGCACGGCCGCCTCCGCCATGTTCCTTAGCAGCGTCTCTGGCACCGGCGGAACAGTAACCAAGGGCTCCGTTGTCCCACTGTGGCTGGGCCAGGACCGGGACAACGGCGCGATGATCACGTATAGCGGTCCGAACTACCTAAATCCGAAGACCAAGATATCCCTTGGCCTGCTAAATGGCGATGGCAGAGGCGCGGGCGGCGTGAGGCAGTCGAACCAAGGCATTGACGCTGTCGTGCGAGCGCAGACGTCCCTCCTGGACGATCATCTCGATATCGGTATTTCGGGCTACTACGGGACGATGGCTCTTCGAGGCGGAAGCCCGGTGGGCGGAACTCCCGTGGCCTTTGTGAATGCCTACCGGATGTTCGGCGGCGCAGACGTTCGATATATCTCGCCGTGGGGCACCACGTTCCGAGCGGAGTGGATGGGCGGCCTCTATGAATCCACCCCGGACCGAGCCCAGTACCTCAAGGGCAACCATGCTCAGGCTTGGTACTTAACTGCCAAGCATCCCCTCAGCAAGCGGCTCGACTTCGCGGTGAAGTACGACGAGTTCATGCCGATTGCCGGTACGGGAGTATTGGCGGCAGGGCTTAGCCGGCACGAACTGACCCGCAAAACCATTCAGGGCGGTTTCCTGTACTATCTGGACGATGCCACTCGGCTGAGGCTCTGGTATGCAAGGGGGCTCACTCCCTATGATGCGTCGGCGGCAGCCGGCAGCCCTCTGCACCAACGGCTCGGCCTGATTACAACTGAACTGCAGATTACCTACTAACACGAACCAGACATCGGCGGCCCGGGCGCCTGCAATGCGGCTGGGCAAGTCGAATGGAGAGGCAAACCTTGAAGAGAATTGCAATAGCAGCAAGCCTAGCGGCGCTGGTTATCGGCTCGGGCCATGCGGCCCAGTCGCAGAGTCTTGCGCTAAAGGGATCGGACACAATGCTGGCGCTGGCCCAGGGATGGGCCGCCGGCTATATGAAGGCAAAGGCCGGTAAGGTGGTAACCGTTACGGGAGGCGGGTCGAGCACAGGGATTGCAGCGCTCATTAACGGAAGCTGCGACGTGGCCAACTCCAGCCGAATCATGAAGGGCAGCGAGATCGACAAGGCAAAGGTGCGCGGATTCGTTCCGTTTCAAGTTCCCGTTGCTCGGGATGGGCTGGCTATCATCGTCCATCCAAGCAACCCCATCAAGTCGATCTCGATGGAGCAGCTCAAAGGGATATTCAGCGGGTCCGTTTCAAACTGGAGCAAAATCGGCGGGTCCAACGTGGGCGTGATTACTGTTGGGCGCGACAGCTCATCCGGCACCTACGGCTTCTTCCAGGACACTGTGCTGGGCATTGGAAAGCCCTATCGTTCGGACATGATGACCAGCCCTTCCACCAATTCGATTGGCCAGACAATCTCGCAGGATGCGGGAGCAATCGGCTATGTGGGGATCGCCTATGCCAGGGCTTTCGGCGCAAAGGTGAAGATCATCCCGGTCAGCAAGGGCGGTGCCCCAGTGGAGCCGACCGAGGAGAATGTGCGCAACGGCAAGTACCCGTTGTGGCGTTACTTGTTCATGTACACGCGAGGAAGGCCGTCCGGCGGTTCGGCGGAATTCATCGAATGGGTCAAGGGTGCTGGCGGGCAGGATGTGGTTGAGAAGGTCGGCTACTACAAGCTGTAATGCGCTGGTAGATTGTCCGGCGCATTGTGAGGGAGCCCGAGGTTTGGGCTCCCTGTGGCGTCTCGGTATCGGCGTTGACTCGGTCTATGGCACGATGCTAGACTCGGTCCGCCATCGGAGGGAATTGTGACAGTGAAACAGGTTCAATTTGCACTCATGTCGGCGGCTCTATGCGCCGTCCTTTCTGCTGGCTGCATGAAGCCGGAGTCCGGTGGAGGAGGCGCCACAAGCGGCGGCGCTCCAACTGGCTCGGGCGGCGGCTCGATCAGCCTCAGCTTGAAGGGCTCGGACACCATGGTTCAACTTGCTCAAGTTTGGGCACAGGAGTTCATGAATTCGCACAAGGGTGCGGCCATCACCGTGACCGGCGGCGGGTCGAACACCGGCATTGCCGCGCTCGTGAATAAGGGCACGGACCTGGCGAACGCATCGCGGCCCATGAAGGACGAAGAGAAGGCCGAGGCTGCAAAGAAGGGTGTAGAGCCGAGGGAATTTATCGTTGCACAGGATGCGCTGAGCGTCATCGTTCACCTCAGCAACCCGGTCAACGAACTCACTATCGAGCAGCTTAAGGGAATCTACACCGGCAAAATCGCCAACTGGAAAGAGGTTGGCGGCCCGGATCAGCGCATCGTGCTCAACTCCCGAGAGACCTCGTCCGGCACCTATGTCTTCTTTCAGGAGCACGTATTGGGCAAGGGCACGCCGTTTGCCAGCACCACGATGCTTCAGCCGTCCACCACCCAGATTGTCAACAACGTGGCACAGGACAAGGGCGGCATAGGATATGTGGGCCTGGGGTTCCTAAACGACAAGGTGAAGGCGGTCAAACTCAAGTCGGATGCCTCATCGCCGGCAGTGGAGGCTAAGGTCGAGACGGTTCTGGACAAGACGTATCCTCTCGCAAGGCCCCTCTATCAGTACACGAACGGCGAGCCGTCCGGCGCGGTGAAGCAGTGGCTGGACTGGGTGATGGGTCCGGAAGGTCAGGCCATCGTGAAGAAGCTCGATTTCGTTCCGGTTCAATAGCCTTGTTTACCATAATCGACATATAATCCGTTCGTCCTGAGCGCGGTTCAGCCGTTTCGAACTTGCCTGCCCTGAGCTTGTCGAAGGGTCGAAGGACCCTTACTCTGGCTCCGCGCCCTTAGACTGCTCGTCGATGAGGTCCTTCGGTCCCGCTAACACCATGCGGGAATGACGAGCCACGGAACGGTCCTTCGTTCCCGCTAACAACGTGCGGGAATGACGAGCCACGGTGAGGCTGTCGAGCGCTCAGGATGAGCGGGTTAGCAGACTCAGGATGAGCGGGTTGGCAGGCTCAGGATGAGCGGGTGAGCGCTCAGGACGAACGGATATGGACGACCTATATACTCTCGGCTTTGTGGATATTACCAGGTATGAAGATTCGGGCAAAGGGCATACAAGAGTGGATCATCGAGCGAGGAATATTCCTGTGCGGAATTGCCTCCATCGTTCTTGTCCTGCTCATCTTCGCCTTCGTCCTGAAGGAAGCCGCGCCACTCTTCAGTGATTATTCACCTAGCAGGTTCCTGCTTGGACGAGAGTGGCAGCCCACGCTCGCCCCACCGGACGGTCCTTGGTTCGGGCTCTTGCCAAACCTCTGGGGATCGGTTCTCGTCACCCTCGGCGCTGTCATCATCGCAGTTCCGCTGGGCGTCTGCTCTGCGATATTCATAGCAGAAGTCGCTCCCGCGCGGCTCAGAAACTTCCTCAAGCCGCTCGTAGAGCTGGTAGCCAGTGTCCCGTCCGTCGCTATCGGCTTTGTGGGCGCCGTGGCTATCAATCCGCTCGTGAAGCAGGTGTTTCACCTCGACACCGGAAAGAGCGCCATCGCCGGGTCGATCATGCTGGCCTTTATGGCCGTGCCCACCATTATCACGATCTCCGAGGATGCGCTCACCGCGGTGCCGAAGAGTTTTCGAGACGGGTCGCTTGCGATGGGCGCTACCCGGTGGCAGGGCATCGCCAGCGTGGTGGTGCCCTCCGCGCGGCCCGGGATTATCGCTGCTATCATGCTGGGAATTGGCAGAGCCATCGGCGAGACGATGGTCGTCATCATGGTCACCGGGAACGCCGGCGTAATGCCGGACCACGGCCTGTGGCATGCGTTCACCCATTCGGTGCGCACCATCACCGGCACGATTGGGGCGGAGGCCCTTGAGGTCGCGTTCGGCGAGCCGCATTACAGGGCGCTGTTCATGCTTGGCGCGGTTCTATTCGTCTTCACGTTCATTCTGAACTTTATTGCGGACCTGGCGCTAAACAAGCAGGGTCGCAGGGCGCAGTCATGATATCCGGGTCTGCCGCAGCGAGCGAGAGGTCGCATCGCGTTGTGCGAGCAAATCGCCTCAAGGAGAAGCTCGCATTCGGTTTCCTGAGCGGCATGATGCTGCTGGTGCTAGGCCCCATCACATGGCTGCTATGGTTCATCGTTTCTAACGGCATTTCGCAGATCAACTGGACATTCCTGAGCACGGCGCCGAACGCAATTGACGCCTCCGGTGGGATTTTTCCCGCGCTTGTGGGCACGGGAATCTTGGTCCTTGGCACAATTCTCTTTGCGCTGCCTCTCGGTATCGGCGGCGCGATCTACCTCACCGAGTATGCAGGCAGGTCTCGCATCGTTCGATTCATCCGACTCGCAATCGTGAATCTGGCGGGGGTACCCTCGATTGTACACGGACTCTTCGGGTTAGGTTTTTTCGTGCTCTTCGTGGGAGGGGGCATCGACCGGTTTATCCTCCACAGCACGAAACCGGTATTTGGTCAGGCCTGCCTGCTCTGGGGATTCTGCACTCTCGCAGTGGTGATCCTACCCATTATCATCACGAGCACGGAGGAAGCGCTCCTCTCGGTTCCCATCAGCTTCCGCGAGGCGTCGCTCGGTCTTGGCGCAGGAAAGTGGCAGACCATTCGGCGCGTAGTTCTTCCGGCCGCTCTTCCGGGCATAATGACAGGGTGCATCCTTGGCGTTGGGCGTGCGGCGGGCGAGACTGCGCCGGTGATGATTACCTGCGCAGCGTCGTTTAAGCCGACTCTGCCTCAAGGCTTGAATGATCAAGCAATGCTGCTGCCATATCACCTCTATTTCGTGGTGACCCAAGTGCCGAACCCTCCCATGAGCCTTCAAGCGGGCATCGCACTGGTTCTTGTGGCTGTTGTGTTTGCTATCAATCTGTTGGCAGTAATGCTGCGCTCGCGAGCACGAAGCGCTCGAAAGTGGTAATGTTCCGGCAAGGATCAGTGTGCCGCTGCCAGTCGTGGCGTGGCAAAGGAGAGCGAGAATTGAAGTTGAACGGGATTGTTGCCCTGATGGCAATATCATCGCTTGGCGTGTTGATGGGGTGCGTGAAACCGGACGACACTCCGGCCCCAACGGCTCAGTCTGAGGCCGCAGCAAGACCCGCCGCATCGGACGACAAGCTGCTCGCCTCGGTCAGAGAGACACTGGCTGCAGAGCCGTTGCTGAAAGGCGAGAAGATAGAGGTGACTGTTAAGGACGGGACTGTTGCACTCTCCGGAACGGTTGCAACAGGAGCCGCAAAGATGAAAGCCGAGGACTTGGCGCGGTCCGTTCCCGAGGTCTTCGGCGTCGACGCAGAGAAGCTGTTCTCGAAATAGCAAGGTAGATGACCGTGACTCAATCGGTCGAGACGCCACCACTACCAAGTCGGGGGTTAACATTGGACCAGTTGCAGCCGTCCAGCACACCTGAAGCGGCGGAGCTCAAGCTCAGCGCGAATAGCTGTGATTTCTACTACGGTACGTTCCAGGCGCTCCTGAACGTCTCGATCAAGATCCATGCAAAGCGAGTGACGGCGCTCATTGGTCCATCGGGTTGCGGCAAGTCGACCTTTCTGCGCTGCCTAAACCGGATGAACGACGAAATTCCGGGTACGCGGCTCGTGGGCGACATCGAGATGGACGGACAGAGCATCTACGCGCCTGGAGTGGATGTGGTAGGCTTGCGCAAGCGCGTGGGAATGGTATTCCAGCGGCCAAACCCATTTCCGAAGTCGATCTTTGAGAACGTGGCCTATGGCCCGCGCATCCACGGAGAGAAGAACCGGGCGCGGCTCGAGGAGGTCGTTGAGCGCAGCCTGCGTCAAGCAGTGCTTTGGGACGAGGTGAAGGACACGCTCAAGAAGTCGGCGTTCGACCTCTCCGGCGGTCAGCAGCAGCGGCTCTGCATCGCCAGAGTGCTCTCGATTGAGCCCGAGGTGCTCTTGATGGACGAGCCCTGTTCCGCGCTCGGTCCAAACTCGACGTATCGTATAGAGGAGCTGATTCGCGAGCTTCAGAAGGCCTACACCATCGTCATCGTCACGCACAACATGCAGCAGGCAGCGCGCGTGTCAAACACAACCGCGTTCTTCCTGAAGGGCGAGATTATCGAGGTGGGCGACACGCAGCGAATGTTCACCAATCCGGAGGACAAGCGCACCGAGGATTACATTCGGGGCAGGTTCGGTTGATTCGCTTCCTGTGGTGGTGCATGTCAGACTCATGCTCTCCTCCTGAAGCGGTGAAGAAGCTATGGACGCTTTATGCTGCATCCGTCGTCCTGGTTGCTGGGTCCGTGTGAGGATGGTTTGCACCGTCGGTTGAAAGCGCGGCTGGCAAGGGCACGAAGTCCGCCTGCGCGGGCTGTATATTCTACGGCGAGATCGACTGTTCGGTTGGCTAAATCCGTTCGTCCTGAGCGCGGCTCAGCATTATCGAGCCTTGCCTGCCCTGAGCTTGCCGAAGGGTCGAAGGATGCGTATTCTGCGTCCGCCCTTCGCAGCCTAGCCGTCACATTGTGGAATAAAGGTAAAGTATGTCTCTGGAGATAACCACCATGCCGTCTACTCGCGTTCAGTTTCACGAGGAGTTGGAGAATTTGCGCCATCGCCTCCTGAGGATGAGCGGCGATGTGTATTGGATGCTCGACAACGCCATCAAATCGATGATCGAGGGAGATCTCGACCTGGCAAAGCGGGTAATTCGGGCCGACGATTCGGTGGATAAGCTGGACCTCGAGATAGAGACGGCGTGCATGAGTATTCTCGCGCTGCAGCAGCCGGTTGCAAGAGATCTTAGGCTCGTGGGCTCCGCGCTCAAGGCAATTGCGGACATCGAGCGCATCGGCGATTACGCCGTGGACATCGCCAAGATTGGCCGACGGATCACGAAGAACGGCTTCTACAAGCCGCTTGTAGACCTTCCAAAGCTAACGGGCCTCGTTCGGCAGATGCTCACGGACGTGCTCTCGGCATTCGTGGATCACGATGTGGCGATGGTGGCCCAGGTGGTGGATGCGGATGACGCGGTGGACGACCTCTTCCACGCTCAGCGCGACTATCTGATGGGCCTCATGCAGCAGGACAACACGGTGGTCTATCTGGCCACGAACGTACTCTTCGTCGCAAAATACCTCGAACGATGCGCGGATCATGTGGTCAACATTGCCGAGAGGGTAAACTACATTGAGACAGGCAGCCTGACTCAGCTTGTAGAGAGCCACCAAGCGGCGGCAGTGAACGGCGAGTAGTTCTCCCTCTCTCGATGTCGCTTTTCAGAGACCATCTTAACCTTGCCCTCCATTCATGACTCTGTGGATCGCGTGCGCGAACGTATCGCCGATGCTGCGAAGCGCAGCGGCCGACAAGCGGACGACGTCACCCTCATCGCGGTCTCCAAGACGGTGGATACCTCGCGTATTCGCGAGGCGCTGGCTGCAGGAGTTGCAGATCTGGGCGAGAACTACGTGCAGGAGGCGCTCAGAAAGGTCACCGAGATCGGCCCTGGCCCGCGCTGGCACTTCATCGGCCACCTGCAGTCGAACAAAGCTCGCGACGTAGTCGGGCGCTTCGATGTGGTACACAGTGTGGAAAGTCTCTCTCTCGTGAGGGAACTGAGCAAGCGAGCTGTGATCCTGGGTATCATTCAGCGAGTACTGGTGGAGGTCGGCCTGGATACTGCTCCTGCCAAAACAGGCGTCGAGCTTGCACAGGTTCTGGACTTCGCCGCCGAGGTGGCTGAAGCGCCTGGACTGAGGCTGGACGGACTGATGGGAATTCCGCCGGTTGTGGAAGACCCGGACGACGCTCGACCGTACTTCGCACAGCTTCGACGGCTATTTGAGCAGCTTCCCGCCGACAACCGCCGGATGCTCAGCATGGGGATGACCGGGGATTTTGAGACGGCCATCGAAGAGGGTTCCACAGCCGTGCGAATAGGCACGGCTATTTTTGGACAGCGAGACGCCCATTAGCCCAGCCTATTCATGAGGCCGTGAGACCGTAGGGACGCCGCTTGCTGCGTCCGCCTTTTGTTAATATGCTGGGTGAGGGACACTTGGAAAGGCAGTGTGATGCAGCCATCTTACGAAGAGCAGTACGACGAACCGCGTGGATTCTGGGCCCGGATGCGAGAGCGAATCATCGGCGCCGAAGAGGCCGTGGAGGGCGATGAGCAGGAGCCGTTGGCAAGTGTTCGCAGCCGCGCTCCGATCCGCCTTGAGACCGCGCGCGGCATTCACGTAGCCGTGCGGATGAATGCCACTGTCTTCAACGACGCTCGTCAGGCGGCGGACGGGCTGAAGAACGGGCATCAGCAGATCGTAAACCTGGAGCGCGCCGCCTCTCCGCTCTCCGAGCGAATTGTGGACTTCCTGAGCGGCGTAACCTACGCGCTGGACGGCGCCGTGGAGAAGATTGGCGAGCGAGTGTATCTGTTTGCGCCGGCCAATGTAGAGGTAGAGGTGGATTCTGGTCCGCTTCCGTCCGGGGATCCTCTGCCCTAACCCTGTGCAATTGCGAGTCCTTTGCGGAGAACCGATTCCCAGCGCTGAAGCGATGGGCTATTGAAGAGAACCCTGCTGCGCAGGCTGAATTCATAGGCCGCTTAAGCGGCGTTGTTCGGAATGGCCCCGGAGTTCACTACGGGGAAATACTGCTCCCTTAGCCGAATCCGTGTGTTCTGAGTATGCCAATTCCGCTCAACCTGAGCTTATCAGCCCGCTCAAGCTGAGCTTACCAACCCGCTCAAGCTGAGCTTACCAACCCGCTCATCCTGAGCCTGCCACAGTCGTTCCGTGGCAGAGTCGAAGGACCGTATCGAGCCGCAGTCGAAGGACCGTTCCATGGCAGAGTCGAAGGGTGCATCTGTGCCTGCGTAACCGAGCTGCATAGGGGCTAGGCAGCCTCCGCGCGTCTGGAATCATCCTCGTCGAGTTCCTTGGCCACGCGGTCCGCGAGTGCAGCCGGTTCACCATCGTCCATGGCAACGGTAAGCGGTGGGGAGGCGGCTTGGACCAGCAACCCCTCGATAAGCTCCTTGTCACCGTCGGCATACGCCCGTGCAAAACCCTGGAAGCCATGCGCCAGCTTTTCGTCCATGTCCGCTACAGCCATGGGTCGGGCGAAGAAGTAGCCCTGGCCAATCTCGCATCCCAGTCCCTGCAGGCTTGTGACCTGATCGACGCTCTCTATGCCCTTTGCCATCACCTGCATATTCAGCGACTTCGCCGTAACGATCATCGTGGCGACGAGCACGCCTGCCTCGGGGTGTGTGTTCATACGGCTGACGAAGGAGATTGCCATCTTCACAGCGTCGAATGGAAACGAGTCCAGGCTCGACAGAGAGGCGAATCCCGTACCAAAGTCATCCAGGGCGAGTCGCACGCCAATGGCCTTGAGCTCCGCCAATGCCGCCATCGCTCTCCTCAGATCGTCGTGCAGCACAGACTCCGCAATGTCGAGCTCAAGCTGCTCCGGAGGCAGCCCGGCTTCTGCTAGTATCTGCTGAATTCGCGGAGCAATGTCCGGTTCCGAAAGCTGCTTGCCCGAGAGGTTGACGCAGACGCAAAACGGCGCGTGGCTCGGATGCTCGTCCCTCCAGGCCGCTGCCTGCCTGCATGCCTCCTGCAGCACCCAGTAGCCCAGGGGGATGATTAGCCCGGTCTCCTCTGCAACAGCCAGGAACTTATCCGGCGCCACAAGCCCGTGCTTTGCGTGCTGCCAACGAACCAGCGCCTCTACGCCTGTTAGGAGCCCGGTCTTCAGGTCGATCGCCGGCTGGTAGTGAATGCGGAACTCTTCGTTCTCGAATGCGCTGCGCAATCCGCCCTCTACGTCGATGCGTTCAGTAAGCTTGTCTGTCATTCCTGACTCGTAGATTGCGTATCGTGACTTTCCAGACAACTTCGCGTGATACATTGCCGTGTCTGCCTTATGAATAAGGGCGTCAGGGTCAATTTCCGTGTCCTCGGTGTAGGCAATTCCAACGCTCGCCGACGTATAGCCGCTGCCGCCCGTGAGGGCAAACTCGGGGACCATGGCGTTCAGTATCCTCTGCGCAACCTCCACGGCGATCTCGACAGCATTGAGGTGGTTGAGGATGACGATGAACTCATCGCCACCAATCCTGGCGACGACGTCCTCCGGGCGCACGCATACCTTCAGTCGCGTGGTAACTGCGATGAGAAGTTCATCTCCGGCTGTGTGTCCCAGGCTGTCGTTGATGAACTTGAAGTTGTCTAGGTCTATAAACAGCACGGCTTTAGCGCCGCCATTGCGCTCTACAGCCATGTGCGTTAGCTGCAGCAGAGCGTGAGCGCGATTTGGCAAGCCTGTCAGCGTGTCGTGAAAGGCCTTGCTGATTAGTTCCCTTTCGCGGGACTCGAGTGCTTGGTTTTGCCGACTTAGGTGCTCGCTCCTTTCCTGGACGTGACGTGCTGCCTCCTGCAGACGTCGCAGCATAGAGTTGATGCGCGTGGCGAGCCCCGCTAGTTCGTCGCTTCCCTGCGCATCTACGCTCAACCCTGTTTGGCCGTCAATTCCTATACTCTCGACCTGACTCGTCAGCCGAGTGAGTCGCGCCAAGACAGAGCGATCGAGAAGGATAATGGTGACGATGCTAAACACCAATGCAGCGAGAATTAGCATGCGAATGAGATTGGTCGAACTTTCCAACCCTTGCTGGTATATTCGACGAGGCAGCGAGACCCGCATCAGGAGGGCAGGCTGCTGGTTAACGTCCATAACGCGAGTGTATCCGGAGATGGTCTCCGCATTGTCCGGCTCTATTCTCACTGGGCGAGCATCCGAGAGGGACGCAGCCGACCTCGTTGCATCGGGAGGTGTGTCCGCCATGTTGAGAGTGGTCGCCACAATATTGAGACGCGTTCTTTCTCCCAGTCGCTGAAGCTCACCCGTGTCGAAATATCGGGCAAACACGAGCCAGCCGCGGTGCGGTCCACGTGCCACAGTGGGTAGAATTCGGCGCACAGACACTATCATCGGAGCCTTGGGCTGCTGAACCACTCCAGAAAAGTCGGTGCCGGTGCGCAGTCCCGGCGAGTCGAGCCGGTCGAAGCCGAGCGCTCTCGCAAGGAGCGCGGGATCCGGTCTTGGCAGATCAATGAGCCGCTTGATGGCGAAGCGGTAGAACATCTTGCCGCGAGTGTCGATAAACATAATCAGGTCAATGTTGAGCGACACGAGGGAATCAGCGATTAGGTTAGACTTTATGTACTCCTTGTTCCGATCCTTCATGAAGACGAACGTGTCGTCCCAATGAGCCCAGTCCACAGACTTATTATGGAGGCTATCCGAGAGCTGGACGAATGCGCGACTTGCTCGCTCAACGTTCTGCTCGGCATCCTGGCGCTCTAGAGCGCGGTAGCTGGAGAGGAGGTGGCGCGACGACGTGACATAGACACCGAGGATCATCAGCGCAAGGGTAAGGCTCATCCAGAGTAAAATGCGTGGCCGAAGCTTCATGGCGTCTCACATCCTGCACTAACGAACTCGCGTGCGAGCAGCATGACCTTCGCGTAAGTAACTTCATTGTGGCGAGAATGAGGAGTTGCGAGAGGAATGAGGTAAGACAGTCTCCCGCTAGGAGGTCTCTCGAGCCATTCGCATCAGCTCCAGCCGGGCGGTTCGAGGGTCGTCATATCCCCAGTCGGGAAGGAGCTTTGCACTGCAGACCATGCCGTTGAGGCGCGCATCCGAGCCCATGAACCAGAGGGCATCCGGCTCGTGGCGGCGAGCATCTTCCAGCGAGATCCGCCACTGCTCCTGGAGGGTAGTTGGCCCTAGCTCCGCCGGGATATTGAAAGTCATCACTCCCCGCGTAAGGTAGAGGACCTCGAGTCCAGCTGCTCTCGGCTGAGTGATGCAGAAGTCCATCGCGGCATCTCGGTTGCGGCGACGATCGTAGATGCTGTCGTAGGTGACCACGGGCCAGGCTGGAAGCGCTTGTTGAAGCATCTGGAGGTTCACGTTTCCCAGGACCGCCATCGGCTGGTTGTCCATCTCTATGATAGAGCAGAGCCGCCCTTGGAAGCCCTGTCCGCGAATAACGCTCTCTACTCGCTTCATGGTTTCAATCCGCCGCGACGTGGTGAAGTCACGCCAGTGGCGGTAGGGGTAGTGTCGCGGTTCGAGGCGTACTTGGCAGATATCGGCAAACTCTGGGCGTCCGTTCTCCTTCGCCCATGCATCGTAGATTGGTATTCGGTGCGGCGCCTCTCCGTCACAGAACTCGAGTTCTACCACGAGCCCATCAGTTTCGTCGCCAAACAGGTCTACAACCTCGGTGAAGAGGGCGTCCATCCGCTCCGACAGGCCAGGGCAGTCCAGATCGTAGCCTCGAAACGGTTCCTTCCAGTTCAAAGTGCCGCCGGGAAGCTGAAACTCCGTGGAGGAGTAGATAGTGGCGACCACGAGGAGCCAAGTCTTGATTCCGCGGGCGCGCGCTCCGCACAGCGCATGGTGGAGGACGGCATTGTCTGTTGCAATTGCGGAGCACGATGGGTCTTGGTCGAGCCAGGAGTAACGGGATCGGTAGCCGGTTGTAAGCCACTTGATGCCTAGAACAAGGGAGTTGAACCCGCCGTCCGCCATGTCGTCCAGCAGCACATCCCAGTCGGCCTCGGTGTAGCGCTCGAGGGAGCCGTGCAATGGGCAGGAGTAGTCCCAGAAGCCGATCTCTTTGGGGGGCCATGTTCTCATGGGAGGATTTCTCATTTCGTGAAGGTGGCTGCTGGAGCCGGGCTACCAGATAGTCTGCACCAGCGATGCCTGGATCTGGGCGTCGCGAGTGACGAGCGGGAGACCCATCGTCAGCGCCGTTGCGGCGATGATACGATCAGGCATATCAGGAACCTGTTCACGCGGCACCAGGGCAACCGTGCGGGCAACTTCCAAGTGGACTGGAACCACGATAAGTCCAGAGTCCTGGTCCGACAATAGCGCATTGATTCCGTCAAGAACTGACGACTCTAGCTTCCCTTTATCGACGAGGTAGATAATCTCGACGATTGAGATTGCTGAGAGAATGATCGAATCGCCGCCACCTGCTGAAGCCTGCATCGTTCGCAATGCTCTGCTGGACAACTGCTCCGGCGCATTCACATACCATATTGCAACGTGCGTGTCGGCAACAACTGAGGCCATCAGATATCCTCGCGATTGAAGCCGCCCCACATTTCTCGGCGCGCCTCGTCGATATCCTCCCGTGTGATGGGCCTACGACCAGGAGTGCGAAGTGTTCCCTCGAGGCTCCGGCGAGGACGTTTCGGTAGGCTCTTGGCATGCAAGAACTCCACGTACTCCTTGGCGGCGAGCAGCTTGTCCAGCGGCAGCTCGCGCAGCCTCTCGATAGTTAGGTCCAGTATCGTCTTGACTTCGAGCTGCTCAGCAGGTTTGGCGTCAACGGTCGCTTGCGCACTCATTCCTCGATCCTCCAAGATCAAGTTCGTCTGATGACATTATAGCGGATGCGGAGGACGAGCGCAGTTTGTTCGGCGACAACATTCGGAGCGTTGTATCCGCCTCTCGGCCCCTCGACGGTTGATGCCAATCGATTGCGCTCAGTCCCGGACACACAACGCGCCAAGGCTGTGTCGCGCTACCAGATCGTCTGCACGAGCGATGCCTGGATCTCGGCGTCGCGGGTGACGAGCGGGAGACCCAGCGTCAGCGCGGTTGCGGCGATGATGCGATCAGGCATGTCAGGAACCTGATCGCGGGGTATACGCTCGACCCGCCTCGCTACATCCAGGTCAACCGGCACAAGGGTGAATGCGGAATCCTGAGAGTCAATCAGTGCATACAGCGCCACGAGCGTCTGTGGAGGTATGCGCCCTTTGTCAACGAGGTACACAAGCTCGACGATCGTAATGGCCGACACGTTGATTGCGTCGCCACTCGCAACCGTTGCCCGCATCGCAGCGAGAGCGGTCGGAGACAATCGGCCCGGCGGATCCATAAACCAGATAGCCGCGTGTGTATCGGCCAACATGGACGCCACTAAGTATCCTCACCCATGTATTCGCCCCACATCTCGCGGCGTGCCTCGGCGATGTCCTCACAAGTGATTGGCTCGGAAATAAGTCCCGTCCAAAGCCCTTCAGGGCTCTTCCGCGGACGCTTTGGCATGCTCTTGCGATACAGAAACTCCACATATTCAGCCGCAGCGAGCTGTTTGTCCACCGGAAGCTCGCGCAGCCTCTCGATAGTTAGGTCCAGTTTCGTCTTGACCTCGAGCTTCTCAGCGGGTTTTGCGTCTACGGTCGCCTGCGCACTCATTGATTGATCCTCCTAACTCTTGTCCTTGTTATGCCATTATAGCGGAAGTTGGTTGTGTGGGACTTATGTGACCTACGCGACCAATGAGACTTCTAGGACGAGGGCTTGCTCAGGTCGAGCAGCTCCACCTTTCTAAACTCCACCGGGTGGCTCTCGGACTGAAGCGAGATATATCCGCCCCTAATATACAGGTCGTCACCCTTGATGAGTTTCTTGGCGTCTGCATCGCGCGGGTCATACTGGGATTTTTCATACTCCAGCACCACTTTGTCGCCCACGAAGTGGCGCACGTTGCCGGGGCCGCGAATCTCCACCTCCACGGTGACCCACTGGTCGCCGTGGAACGTGGGAGAGGTGGAGTCTGTGCAATGGCGCGTTATCAGCTCTCCGTTCATCACCACATTGGTTCCAGGAGTACACAGGTTCACCGTGTGCCGCTCGTGAATGCCGTCGCCTCCAAGGATCTGAACCTCTATCGAGACTGGAAAGTCTTGGTCGATTCCCATTGTCTCCGGCGCCTGACAATGCAGCATCGCGCCGCTGTTGCGAACGGCCCATCCAGGGCCGCCCGCGCATTGCTCGCCCACGAAGCGATACTCCAACCGCAGCCGGTACCTCGAGTACGGTGTCTTGTAGAATAGGTGACCAAAGCGCCCGTCAAACTGAGGCTTGCCGTCCTTCGTGGGGTACTTGTCGTATCGCACCTTGATGACGCCGTCTTCCACTCGGAAGGTGTTCGCGAAGTTCTCTCCCAGCTTTGACCCACGGATCTTGGGGGTCCAGCCTGCAAGGCTCTTGCCGTCGAAGAGGCTGATCCACTTCGCCTTCGACTCCTGCGCTGGGCCACGCGACGTTCCCGCCGCTCCGGCTCCACCACTTCCAGACATGAGTGCGAACAAACATGCAGCGCCAATCAGCGTCATCCGGGTCCGAGGCGTGCCTTCCATTTCTGCTCCCTTTTTCATCCTTAGCCCTCGTTGGGCCGGCTCGTAAGACATGCGAACCGTCGCCGCAGCCCAAACGTTCCGCACCCCCGGGGCGTCTCCTAACGGAATCGCAATTACACCTATGAGTCCATTGTTCTGTACTGCTTCCGGGCGCGATTAGAGCAAGCTTCGCTGTGGGAACCCCACAACAATGGCCACCGCGACGTTCTCACGGTGGCCATTGGTGATCCCGGTCGTGCTCGAACGGACAGGATTGCGCGGCTACCCCAGCAGGCCGATCAGGTCGTCCAGCGCAGTCTTGTTGCGCTCCGATGCGAACGGCTGGTCCTGAGGAGGCGTGCCGCCTCCACCGCCCATGG
>VFKD01000590.1 GCA_009885735.1 bacterium | reverse complement strand
CCTGAGCGCTCGACAGCCTCACCGTCGACTTGGCCTGCCCTGAGCTTGCCGAAGGGTCGAAGGATGCGCGACCATTGAATGCGTCCTTCGACTTCGGTTCGGAACGGTCCTTCGACTCTGCCACGATACGGCTGTGGCAGGCTCAGGATGAGCGGAACTACTGCGCTCAGGACGAACGGGATTCGGTAGTTGCTCGGGAAATACCGCGTGTAGGTTATGGGGCTTGCCCCACCCGTCGTTTGCTAGAGGTCGTCCGTAGGGACGCTGCTAGTCGCGAGTTCCGCCTGCGCGCAGTTAACGGAGTTGAGGAGCCGAGGTTTGAAGATTCTTAAGGATGTTGAGAATTCTCTTGCGCCCAGGTTGGCGCTGTGTTATAATCGGGCGCTACGTATGTCGAGTGGCGGATCGTGCCGTCTAACTCTTTCTGTCAACAAGGTGGGGACAAATGGCTATAGCGCGTAAGAGCATGGGCGACTACCTTATTGAGAAGGGTTACATCTCAGCCGACCAGTGGAAGCAGGCTCAGGAGATGCGAAAGCAGAGCGGCACGGAGGTGGGCAAGCTGCTCATCGAGTTGAGCTTCGCCTCCGAGCGCGATGTCACCGAGGCCCGTGCTCAGGAGCAGGGCATCCCGTTTGTAGACCTCAACAAGTTTGCGCCCGAGCCCAGCGCAGTGAACGTGGTGCCCGAGAACATCGCCAAGCGCCACAACGTGATTCCCGTCAAGAAGGACTCCGCGACGAATACGCTTCTGGTGGCTATGGCGGACACCAACAACCCCTATGCAGCCGACGACCTTCGCATGGTCTCGCGATGCACCATCCGCGCGGCACTGGCCGCTCCGAGCGCGATTGAAGATGCGATTGCGCGAGTCTATGGCGGCTCCTCGGGGGCTCTTGCGCCCACTGATGGTGCGGCCAAGGGCGGCATGAACCCGAACAAGGGCCCGGCGCCAGTGGGCGGGGGCGATCTTCAAGCTCAGATCAAGATGGACATCGCCGGCTATGGCGCCATCGGCGACGGCGCGCTGGACGACGATGACGATGAGGCAGCCGCCGCAATGGCGGAGGAAGCGCCCATCATCCGCGTGGCGAACGCCATCATCCAGCAGGCCATCAAGGAGAGCGCGTCCGACATCCACATTGAGCCGGACCGACGCGGCATGCGCATTCGCTATCGTGTGGACGGCGTTCTTCACGAGACGATGATGATGCCGAAGTATATCCAGCCGCCGCTCATCTCTCGCTTCAAGATCATGGCGGAGATGAACATCGCCGAGCGAAGAATTCCGCAGGACGGCCGCATTCCCATCCGGTATGAGAGCAAGGACTACGACCTCCGGGTTTCGTGCCTCCCCAGCATCTTCGGCGAGAAGATCGTGTGCCGAATTCTGGACAAGTCGAGCATTCTTATCGGTCTCAACAAGCTTGGCTTCGGAGCGGATACGCAGTCTCAGCTCGAGGAGCTCGTGCGGCAGCCGAACGGTATGGTTCTCTCAACTGGCCCCACCGGGTCTGGGAAGACCACGACACAGTACTCTGTGCTGAACAAGCTCAACTCCATCGAGAAGAACATCCTCACGATTGAGGACCCTTGCGAGTACCAGTTGAGCGGCATCACGCAGGTTCAGGTGAACAAGAAGGCGGGCCTCACCTTCGGCAGCGCACTGCGCTCCTTCCTTCGGCAGGACCCGGACATCATTATGGTGGGCGAGATGCGCGACTTGGAGACGGCTGAGATCGCCATCGAGTCTGCGCTTACGGGCCACCTTGTGCTTTCCACGCTTCACACAAACGACGCTCCGTCCGCCGTAATCCGCCTCATCGACATGGGAGTGGAGCCGTTCCTTATCTCTGCCACGGTTATTGGAGTTCTCGCGCAGAGGCTCGGCCGCAAGGTTTGCGCCTCCTGTAAGGAGCCTTACGAGGTGGATGCGACGGACCTACGCCGCTTCGGCTTCCGTCCGGAATCTGCGGACCAGAAGATCACGCTCTTCCGCGGCACCGGCTGCGAGCTGTGTCGCCACACCGGCTACAAGGGTCGCTTGGGCATCTACTCGTTCATGCGCATCAACGACGAGATTGCGGACCTTATAGTTCGACGTGCCCCACTTACCGATATTAGGGATGCGGCGCGAGCGAATGGTATGCTTGAACTGCGCGAAGACGGTCTGCGCAAGGTTCTGGACGGAACGACTACGCCGGACGAAGTGATGCGCGTTGTCTTTACCGCCGGTCACTAAGGGGAGTTTGCTGTGAGCGACGATACCACCCAGCCCGTTCCTGCGGGCGGAGCGCCAACGCCTTCCGCCGTGAGCGCGCGCCCAAAGGCGCTGGACGACTGCCACATCGACGATCTGCTTCGCATTATCGTCGAGAAGGGCGGGTCGGACCTGCATATCTCGGTGGGCGTGCCTCCCATCATACGAGTTGACGGCCAGCTTCTGCCCACCAACTACGACAAGGTCGCTCCGCAGGACAGCCAGCGGCTCATCTACGACATCCTAACGGACGAACAGATCCAGAGGTTCGAGACGAACTTCGAGCTCGACTTCTCGTATCAGCTTGGACGCCTCAGCCGCTATCGCGTGAATGTCTACCGCGACCGCGGGAATGTGGCTACCGCCTTCCGAGTCATTCCTTCTCGCATCCCCACTCTGCGCGAACTGAACCTTCCGCCGGTGCTCGAGCAGATGACGCGACTTCCCCGAGGCCTGGTGCTGGTGACCGGACCGACAGGATCGGGCAAGTCCACCTCGCTCGCCGCCATGATCAACCAGATCAACAGCGAGCGGAGCGTACACATTCTCACCATTGAGGACCCAATTGAGTACCTTCACAGCCACCGGTTCAGCATTCTGAATCAGCGCGAGGTTGGGCAGGACACGCGAACATTCGCCAACGCGCTGCGCGCTGCCCTGCGCGAAGACCCGGATGTGATCCTTGTGGGTGAAATGCGAGACCTCGAGACGATGCAGATGGCCGTCTCCGCCGCCGAGACGGGCCACCTTGTGTTCGCCACTCTGCATACCAACAGCGCGGCCACCAGCGTGGAGCGCATTGTAGACTCCTTCCCTCCGGGCCAGCAGGAGCAAGTGCGGCTGCAGTTATCCAACAACCTTCAGGCCATTCTGTGCCAGCAACTGCTGCCAAGGGCGAATCAGCCGGGTCGAGTGTGCGCGATGGAGATTATGACCGCGAGTCCGGCAGTTCGAAACCTCATTCGCGAGAACAAGGCCCACCAGATCACATCTATGATCCAGACGAGCGCGAACCTGGGTATGCAGACAATGGATCAGTCGCTGCGAGATCTCTACCTTCGCGGGCAGATCACGTTTGAACTGGCGATGGAGCGGGCTATGAACCCGCCTGAGCTTGAGAAGATGATCCGAACGGCCACCATGCCTGCCGAGGGCCAGGGCCGCGGAAGATAGCCGAAACCGCAGCAGCCCCGGCGGGGTTGCGTTAGTCAGCAGTTCGATTGTAGAGCAAGAGGAGGATTGGGATGGCCACATTTAGCTATACGGTCCGCGATTCGTCCGGGCAGAGCCGATCAGGCACGTCAGACGCCGAGAATGCCGAGATTCTTCGCAGACGTCTTCAGGAGCAGGGCTTCACGGTCGCGGATATCCAGCAGACCGGCAACGTCAAGAAGAAGAACGCGGGTGGAGGCTGGGGCCGGGTAAAGCTGGCGGACCTCTCTATCTTCTGCCGCCAGTTCTCGACCATGATCGACGCGGGCGTCAGCCTCGTGCGCGCGCTGGACGTATTGGGCGAGCAGACCTCGAATCCAAAGCTGAAGCGCATGATTCTCGACATTCAGGTGGAGGTCGAGTCCGGCCAGACGCTCTCTCGCGCCATGGGCAAGTACCCCAAGACCTTTAACAACCTGTTTATCGGACTCGTAAAGGCCGGTGAGGTCGGTGGAGTCCTGGAAGAGTCGCTGCAGCGCCTGTCGCACTTCCTCGAGAAGGACATGGAGCTGCGCCGCAAGGTGAAGGCCGCTCTCACCTACCCGGCCATCGTTGTGGTTGTGGCGGTCGGCATCGTCGTGGGCCTCTGCACGTTTATCGTTCCGAAGTTTGTGGAGCTCTTCAAGGACCTCGGCGTCAAAGAGCTGCCAGCTATGACGCAGGTGCTGGTCGACTTCAGCAACTTCCTCAAAGACCGATGGTGGATGGGGATTCTCATCCTCGTTGTCGTCTTCATGGCCGTCAAGTATTTTGGAACGACCCGAATCGGAAGGCGCGTGATCGACCGGATAAAGCTGAAGGTGCCCGTTTTCGGCAAGCTGCACCACAAGATTGCGCTCGCTCGGTTCAGCCGAACTCTTGGAACCCTGCTGGTCTCCGGCGTACCCATTCTGCAGGCGCTTGAGACAGTGGCCGGCACGGTGGGCAACGGGATTATCGCGGATGCGGTGATGCAGGCCCGTGCTCGTATTCGAGAGGGAGACCGCATTAACGAACCGCTCGAGAAGAGCAAGATGTTCCCGCCCATGGTGGTGCATATGATCAGCATCGGCGAGGAGTCTGGAGCTCTCGACTCGATGCTTGCGAAGATTGCCGAGTTCTATGAGCAGGAGGTCGAGGCGACCCTTCAGAGCCTCACCTCCGCCATTGAGCCGGTGCTCATCGTCTTCCTGGGCTGCGCGGTAGGCTTCATTGTTATCGCGATGTTTATGCCTCTGGTCGCGGTGATTCAGAACCTAACGTCAGGTGGTGGTGAAGATACTGCCGGCGTGACCGGAGAGTAGCTGCCAGCCGAGTGCCGTCGGAGCGTGCGCCGCGAGCGCACGCTCTGACATTGTTGTGTCTGTGATGGCGCTGCATAGAATTCAGCCATAACGAGGGCCGATGCTCGCTGAACTCCCGCCAGGTTTCTGGGGTGTGATTGCTGTCGCCCTTGGCGCGGTTATTGGCAGCTTTCTGAATGTGGTGATCTGGCGGATGCCGAGGGGCGAATCGCTCAGCATGCCGGGGTCGCACTGTCCGAAGTGCGACCGTTCTTTGAGCGCCATCGAGAACATTCCGGTTCTGAGCTATCTCGTCCAGGGCGGGAAGTGCAGGGGCTGTAAGACGCAGATCCATTGGCGCTATCCCGCGGTAGAACTCCTTACCGCGGCGTTGTTCCTCAGTATGTACTTGCATTTTGGTGCGGTTCCGGCGACGATTGCATACTGCCTGTTCGCGGCTGCGCTTGTTGCGGCGTTCTTTATCGACCTGGCGCACTACATCATTCCGGATGAACTGAACAACTTCGCGCTTGCGTGCGGCATCGGGCTGGATCTGCTGGGGATTACGCGAGGCGATGCGGGGCATGCACTTCTTTGGGGATGGCTGCCGCGATCCGTTGGCGGAGCGGTGGCGTGCGCGGGTGTCTTTGTGGCGATCCAGGTGCTGGGCATGCTCGCCTTTCGCAAGGAGGCGATGGGCGACGGCGATGTGAAGCTTGCGCGGGCGATTGGCGCCCTGCTACCCATTGGACAGGCATTGGTTTCGTTTGGCCTTGCGATTGGGCTTGGCGCTGTCATCGGCGGCGCCGCGATGCTGTTTCGGCGAAAGCCCGACGGCAACTCGACCGACGAGCCCTATCCTGATGCGGGAGAAGAAGAGGACGACGAAGGCGACGAAGTGGGCCTGGCCCAGATTACGCTGTGGGGACTCGGCTATCTCTGCTTTGTGGATGTGTTCAGCGCGATGTGGCAATTCGTGACGCACTTGGGCAAGCCGCGCGAAAGACCGACAATCGAGGATGACGACTTTGCACCGGGACCTACGCACATTCCGTTTGGACCTTTCATGGTGGCCGGGGCGTTGCTGGCGGTGTTCATCGGTGATCGGCTCATTGGTTGGTACATGTCGTGGTCCGGTCTGGATAGGCTCGCGGGGTAGACTGGAACATTGATGGATGTGAGGTCGTCTGACCTTTGGACCCAGGAGACAGGCAGTTGGAACGAGGCGCCGCCCGCTCTGCGGTCGTCGGTTGGACTTGTGTTTCGTGCTCGCGAGTCGGCTCTCGCGGCTTTTGCAGCAAATTCGGGGGAATAGGATGCGCAACGCTTCTGCTCGGCAGGGATTCACGCTGATCGAGCTTCTGACGGTTATTGCAATTATTGCGGTGCTGGCCGCTATTTTGTTCCCGGTTGCGGGAACGGTGCGAGAGCAGGCCAGGAGTTCCGCGTGTCTGAGCAATCTTCACCAGCTCTATGTCTCGGCGAACGTCTACAAGGAGGACGAGGGGGGATATCCGCCTGCGCTCCTGGGCTACGCTGAGATGGATGTGCCGTGCGCGGCTGTCGGCTCGACGATTCGCGCTCCCTATCAGCCCGGGGGTGCGCCGCCTGTGAGCGTGGATCAGATCGTGAACGGTTTTCTGTACCGCGAGCAGGTGCGAGATTCCAACGTGTTCAAGTGCCCTGACAACACCGATCCGCGCAAGCAGACGGTGACGGTTGCGTACTATCCTCCAGTCCAGACCACTAATCCCGCGAATCCCAGCTACTGGCCTGCGGCCTATACCTGGATTGGCGACCTTCTGCAGGCCAAGGGCTGTCCGTCTGATGCGTACGGTACGATGGACTGCTTCTGGGAGATACCAGCGAGCGACCCGTGCCTTGGCTACCTGCACAACCAGCCTCGCTACTTCTACACCTGGGACAGCTACGATATCTCGCCCGCCTACGATGTCAACGGCATCAGCATTCGCGACGGCGCTGGAAATCGGATATTCCTTCGGCGATACAGTACGGACTGGACCGGCACGACGGGCATAACCGATCTACCGATGCAGCTAAAGTATGCGAGTCCGCCTACGGACAAGACGCTGCTGGCGGCCTGCACATGGCATGTGGCCACTGCGGGTTCGCGAACCGTTCCGGCTATCACGCTGGCTGGAACCGCGAAGCCGATGGACCGAAAGTTGGCGCTTGCCCTTGGCGCTAATCTGTTTAATCGCTAGGGATTGAGTGAGCGCGAGATTAAAGTGATGATAACCCAACGAAGAACGAGCGGAGTTTCGCTTATAGAGGTTCTGGTGGTGATCGTGGTGCTCCTCGTGGGCATCGTGTCGCTCATTCGCCTCTTTCCTCCCGGATTCTTGATCAACAAGCGACAGGAAGAGGTGACGACCGCAAGCGCTATGGCTCAGGCAGAGCTCGACCGCATGACGGCGGGGGCGGCGAACTTGATGGACGCCATCGTGCCCGTAATCGCGATCGCTAGCGCTGGTTCGCCTACCGGCTACATCTGGCAGGTGCTCACATTAGCCACTCCCGATGACCTAAGCACCATTTATACCGATGCGAGCGGCCTGGGCGTGGACCCGTACTACCTATCCGACGCTAACAAGCGTCGTCGAATCTTGGGCGAACAGGTGCGAATTCCGCTTCCCTCTCCGCTCGGCGGAGGACTGCGCGGGTCTGTCTATGTCCTCGGCACAGGGCCAATCTATGATGTGCCGTCGTTCAACGGCAATGCCGACAGCATCTTCGTGTCCGGCGCGCCGCTCAGCCGGCGCAATGTCCCTTTAGGCGAGGACCCGGCGTTCTTCCTAAACCGTCCGTCGCAGTACGCCATTGACTATCAGGACGGCCTTATCGCCTTCGCAAATGATTCGGTGAACGACAGACGGTTCATCGTGAACTACAGCTACTACGACGCGGCGAACCAGGTTCAGACCATCGTTGATGAGATCGTGCTCGTTGCCGCCGGCAACGACAACTGGATCAACCTCGCGGTGCCGGCCGGCAGGCCGCTTGTTTCGGACAGCGACACGGCGGCGCGCGCATTTAAGCGTCTGGGAATTGCTGATCCTTGGTCGTTCGAGCTGCTCCCGCCGAAAAGCGACCCCTACGAATACAAGATGCTCTCGCCCTCCGTGCTGGACAGCTCGGGCAGGCCCTTTGCAACCATGGGCGCGCTCGTGTTTAACCCGACCGGCAGAGACTATACCGAGAACACATCGAACGGCAGAGTGCCGCTGACCGCCCGCATCGACTATGACGTTTTGGACTGGCACATCATCCGAGAGGACCGGCCTATGCCGGGCTCATCGCCCTACAATGTGCAGTTGGCACTCAAGGGCGTGAAGCGCATCGGCGACTTCGAAGTGAACCAGGAGAAGTACACGGGAGTGTGGCGTTCGAGCGACGCAAGCGCGCAGCAGGACCTGGTGGTGGTGAACCTCACTTCCGGCGCGGTGATTCCGCAAACGTCTGTCGGCGGCGACAACTACACCGTCGACTTCAAGCAGGGAATTGTGAGGTTCTCGGACTCGTTCGGCGCGTCAAACTCTTCAGGAGCGTTCCGCATTCTGTACAAGGCGCACGGGGATTGGGCGCTGGCCGTCCAGAAGGCGACCGCCTCCTACCGGCGCAGGCTGAACGCGGCGCTGGGCTACAACGAATTCTACCTGGGCGGCGGCACGGACGGCGGCAACGCAACGCGGCTCTATCTGCCAATCTCGGAGGCTGGGTTTACCGTTAGCGTTCGAGAGCTTTGGTATACAGACACCGCGGGCAAACTGAAGCGCGTCGCGAACGAGACGTATCGCATCAATCAGAATCGACTGCAGTTCGAGGACCTCGGCGGCGGACCTCTCTCCTGGATTGACCTGAAGGAGAAGCATCCGGACGCCGCGGCTTGGCCGCTCTCGGAGCCCGTGGTTCCTGCGTTTGGAGTGCAGGGAGTCTCGCTACGCTCCCGACTGATCTGGAATGACGGCGCATCGGTTGAACAGAGCGCGGGCAACACGGCGCGGGTACGTTGGCGCAAGGTCGATCTCGACACATTTCTCACCCGCAAGCCGGAGTAGAGGGTGCAACTGAACATGCAACTACGCGGCAAATCACATAGAGTCACTCGCGGATTCACATTGCTTGAGCTTCTGGTGGTGATGGCCATAACGGTCATTCTCATGGGTCTTATCTTCGGCCCACTGCTGCAGAGCTTCAATCTGGTGAATCGGGCGCGCGTCCAGGTCCAGGTACAGGACACAGCGCGACGCGGTATGGAAGACCTTCAGCGCGAGCTTGCGAACGCGGTACACGTGTTCGACAACACAGGTCAGCCTATCAATGCCTGGGTGCCGGACGCCTCGGGCAACCCATTGCTGATGTCCCTGCCTTACGCCCAAGTGGACCTGGTTCCGCCGGCGCGACAGAACGACCAGAACTCGGCCGTCGCTCCAGGCGACATAGACCCGACGACCGGGCTTGCAATAAACCGTGGAGACATTCAACTGCCGCTCGCTCCAGGGCGTGTCATCGTTCGCATCTGGGTAGGCCTGCGAAACAATGCCTCGATGACAGACGGGGCGCTCGGGGACCGGCCTGTGCGGCTCTATCGCAACTACTACGAGAACCCGGCCGGCCTGAGCGTAACCGACCACAATCCGTTCCTTCTCTACCGCGCCACAATCTCGCCGTATCTGCCGAACGGCGTCGTGGACACGCGGCTCTTCCACGTGGACTCCGCGATGCGGCCCATTTTGTATGACCCGAACTTCTTCTACGACAACTCGGAGGCGGCCACGCCAACTGGGCTGAGCAGCGCTCAGGTGGGAGGATGGAAGGACGATAACGCGGACGGCAAGGTGAATGTGTGCGAGAACTGGAGAGCCATCGCCCGGCCGGTGGTTCCGCCGGACCGCGCGGATGAGGTGCTCGTGGAGCGCGACTCGAGCCGAAACCCAATTTATGACAACGATCCGATCAGCGGAAACCTCCGCATGAAGCTGGCTTCGCAGGTGCTGTTTCAGCCGATGTGGGTTGGGAATGATGCAGGCGCCCCGGCGAGCAACGCAGACCTCGCGAATGAAGCGCCCGGCCTCGCCGCGAGCACGCATGTGGAGAGCTACGGCCACTGGACGCTGCCGTTCCGAGTTTTCGTGTTTCGAAGCAGCCTGGGCGATACCGTCCTGAAGTACTTCACATGGGACGGGCTGGCAGGCGGAGTTCGATATCAAGAGTACGACACGGTTGCCGGTGCGCTCACGCTGGATGAGCCGGCAAACTTCGACCCATTGAACCCAACGGTTTCTCCCGGCACGCCGCCGCGGATGATGTTCACCGTGGATCGGCGCAGGGGCCTGGTGAACTTTGCGTTCCCGCACTATCTCACGCAAGCGGGGCAGAAGAAGCCGATCGTGTTTGACCCGGCTGTTCCGAACGGCGAGTTTGATTATGTGCGCACGCTGCCTGGGTATGGGCTGAACTCGTATCGCTATGTGAACCTTCTGGCGCTGGATGCAAACAACCCTGCCGGAGTGGACATTGCGCTCAATCCCTCGGGTCCTTCGCCTATCGGCGTGATACCGAATGCAGGGATTGTGCCCGGATCTGACGTGGTGTGGGGGCCGGACATGCGGCCTGGATCGAACTATGGCCGGGCTATTATGTACACCAGGGTGCCCAGGACAACGGATCCGAAGAGCCTCGGACCGAACGAATACATCCTGAACTACTCGGACGTGCCGAACGCAAATCTGAGCCCCACTGAGCTGGACGTTCGCGCCAAAGCGATGACGACGTCAATTCAGAGGGCTGGAACGCTGATCTTCAACAGCCAGTCCGACGCGCCTGGGTCGCCTAATTCTCTGCCCCGTCTGGATGCGGACTCGAATGGCGTCGCCGATGTGCCTGTACGGGCCTCGTTCCAGATTCAAAACAACTTGCGGACAGACCAAGTGAAGGCAGACTACCTTACGAGGCAGATGATGAACGTACGGCTGGGCGTGCGCCTGTTCGAGTTCAACTCGCGGCAGCCGCAGCAGTACACGCTGACCCAGAAGGTTCGGATTCGGAACCTGCAGCGATAGCGGCGTGTGTCGGAAACGACCTACTCCGACCAATGGAACATCGGTTCAGCGGGTCTCGTCTGGATCGTCATAGCGAATACGCATTAGGCGGAGCAATCCGAGGGAGCAAGTGATGAGCAGGACGAATGTGCGGCGCGCCGCGACAAATGGCAGCGTCATGCACCTGGGGTCTACGGGGGCGTCGAGGGGGCAGTCACTTGTCATCGCCATTGTGGTGATGTTCATTCTGCTCTTTATTGGCGGCATCTTCGTGGGGCTCGTTGCGCGTAATCTCATAAATACCAGCCGGTCTCGAGATACGGTGTCCGCAGCTCAATTCGCTCAAGCCGGCATCCGCCTTGCAGACCACAATCTGCAGTACAGCCCGGAAGGGGCCGACTGGCGCCCGGCGCCCACGCCGGTCATCAATGTTAACGATCCCGACAGGCGATGGCTGGAGTCCGGCTACACTCGGGTTGACCTTGGCAAGGGGCGGGCGCTTATCCGCGTTTCGATGCAGCCGGACCCGCGAAATCCGCTTGGCAAGTATCTCCGAATCGACGCCGTTGGCCGCGTCGGTTTCCTTGACCCCAACGACCCTACCACGTTTCTGAATACGCCCGCGCCCAGGCTGCGGCGCGAGTACGTGGCCTATAAAGCGATTGGGATCACGGACTATCTGCGGTATGTGACGAACATTACGAACGAGACGAAGGCGGAGGCCGCCATCGGCGTGCCGCCCATCGGTGTGCCGCTCTATATGCAGATTGGCGGTCTGCCCATTCGCACGAAGGTACCGGTTACGCTGGCCTCGTATCAAACGCCCGGCGGACCGATGCGCGTCAACTGCGGACTAAGGCTTCTGGACAACCTCACGATGGTGGTGGACTCTCGGAACAACGAGGCTGTTCTCGTGAGCGGCAAGATTACGGTTGACGACGGCACGGATCCGCTGACGCGGCCCAAGTTCAAGAATGCCGCGGACGCCGGCGCTCCGCTCCTGGGATACGACGTCGTGGACAGCAGTGACCCTGCTTACAGCACGTTTGCGGGACTGCTTCGAGACGATGGCTCGAACCCCGATGCCACCGGATTTGCCCGCTCCATTTCGCGCCAAGACCCGCCGAATATCGGCGCGGTCGACCAGGCGACGCAGGTTGCAAGATATCTCGCGCTCACCCGCGACAGCGGCCTCTGGTTCACTCGGCCCGACACGTCAAGCTTCAATACGGGCAGGTACGCGCTTGGCGCGGGCCTCTACATCGACAATTTCGGCAGCGTGGAACGGCAGTCCGAGGCCGTCTCAGGCGGCCAGTCGATGCGCTCGGTTTGGCTCAAGCCGGGCTCGACTTCCGACTGGTCGGGACCGTTCTATATTCCGCCGGGAGTCTTCGTGGAGTTCGGCTATCCGGTTGTGCAAGATCGCGACGCAGCGGGCGACCTTATTCCAGGGCAGTATGTTCGCCGACCCGGCGTTCACATGGTGCGGGATGTGACGGAATCGACGCCTTTCCGCGACCCGCGAGGCAACATCGAGGGCCGCACGCGAGATTACACGTTTCTGATCTATAAGCCTGCAAACAGGCGACCCGTTCTCAAGCTCGAGACGGAGAGCATGCGGGCCTACCTGCGCGACGTCGAGACGATGACCGAGGCCGAGATAGACGCTGCTCTGCCGGAGTATAACGGCACGATCTATGCCGAGGGCAATATCCGAGTGCGCGGGCTGCTTCCGGGTGTTGCGAACATCCCTATTCGCAGAGAATCCGGCGACGGCGACGGACTGACGGACGCTGAGATTCGGGAGAGGGTCAATCCTCCGTCCGTGAGCCTCGTGAGCGGCAACAATATCTACATCGAAGGCAGTCTGCTGCGCGAGAACCAGGAGGCGATGATTGGCCTCCTCGCCACGAACTTCGTGACGGTGAACACGACGATGTTCATGTCGCCGAACAAGGGAATGTCATACCAGCCGAGCAACCAAGACGAGCGCGCACCGTATCACACGCAGATCGACACGGCCGAGGCGGCGAGCGCTCCGCCATTCTCGCTCAATTTCATCTTTGGCGATGACCCGCAACTCTATACGGACCTGAGCGGCAATCCCGTGCCGCTGCGCCTGCTGATGCGCCACGGAGTGGCTCCAGGCAATACGTTCTTGAACCTTGCCATCAACGAGGCGTTTCCGCCTGCTCCGCCGGACAATGCGTACTATCGGTTCAACTCAGCCGGCTATCCGGCCCATGTCTACCCGATGCAGAATGATGTGGGCACCTTCGATCTGTTTGAGCAGCGCGCGTTCACGCTCTATCCGAAGCCTGGCACATATGTTTTCTTCAACCAGCCTGGAGTTCTAAACACCCTCCGACCGTCCGTGGATACGACCTATATTGAGGGCAGCGGCGCTCAGGACTACCTGCTCTCTCGCGCTGCCGTGGTTCCGATGGACATTCGTATCGAGGCAATGATGTATGCCCAGAACGGCTCGTTCTTCGTGATCCCAGGCTATGCCATCAACACAAATCCGGCAGACACTCGTGAGGCCGCTGTTCGTCGAGCCCAGGCTGCAGGCCTTCCTTCGGGCCAGATGCTGCGCCCCGGCGAGCCGCTCCCGACGGTTCCGCCAACGCCGGACGCCGACCGGTTTGCGCTCTACCCGTTCTATAACGAGCCCTATGATTGCCGTATCACGGTGGTGGGAGCAATCGCCGAGAATCGCACAGCGTCCATAGCGGATCAAGCGGCCTGGATGCAGCTCTGGGGCTACGTCCCCGAGACAATGGGCTCCACCGGCGCCAGCCCGAACGCTCCCACGGCGATAAGAATTCCAAAAGAGCATGTCTGGGTGGGCGAGGTCGGCTCGACGACTACCGACCTTCGTACCGATCCGGAGAAGAACTTCTACTCACCCGGCAATGGCATCACCCGAGGATTGCGCATTTTGTATGACCCTGCACTCTCAGCTCCGTATCCTGGGCACGACCCAACAGTGGGTTCGCTCGTGATTGCTCCGGGCAACTGGTCGCATGTAGTGAACGGCGCGTTCCGGCAGGACGATTACGGGCGCACGCTTCCTGCACTTCCGCGGCTCCCGGTTTGTCCCGGCTTTGTGTTCCAAGGCGAGGTTCGATAAATGGTCAGACTATCAATAGCCAAACTCCTGCCGGCCGCCGCGTGTATCGCCAGCCTTGGTTTGTCGTCTCGCGTCTTAGCGGATGCGAGTACCTATACCACGGTTCGTCGCCCCATAAGGGCATGCGTGGCGGTTTCCGGCGCGCTCACGCAGGGCTCGTATGGCCCCGAGAACACCGGCACGCACGTCTTCTACATTGCCGATGCTCGCACGGACCTGAAGCCGCTCGGCATGGAGTTTGTGAATCCTCTCGCGCCGTCGGTTATCTCCAGCGACCTATATCAGCGATGGCAGCGTCGCGTGCAGCTGCCGTACAATGCGTCCCTGCGGCAGGGCGACCCGGCGTTTCAGTCCGGCACACCCGAGGCGCAGGCTTTCCAGGTGGGCTCCCGAGTTACGAAGAACATGGGCGCCTATTGGGAGGTCAATATCGACCGCCTGAGCGCGGAAGCCCTGCGGCAGTTCGACCTAATCTACATTCACGGTCACAAGCAGAATGCAGCCTTCGACAAGGCTACTGTCGAGAAGCTGCACAAGTTCGTGGAGTTGGGCGGCACGCTCTGGGTAGAAAACAGCGGCCGGATGACCTTCTCGAAGGATTCGCCTTTCCTGCTGGATATTCAGTTTAGGAGCGGGACGAACGCGAACGCGGGCGCAATAGTGGCTTCGCCCAACCATCCGCTCATCTCGTATCCCTACATTCTTTCGCCGCAGGACCTACAGTCTTTCGGCGACAAGAACGTGAACGATCACTATGTCTTCAATCCGTACGATCCTACGACTCCCGGCAGCACGTACTACGATGCGGTTGCGGGCCGCGACGCCGTGAATCCGCCCGCGCGGCACACGCTTACCCCCATCGTGTGGAACTCCCGAGGGCTCGCACCCGCAGGGCCGTCCACGCCAAACCCAGGGTGGCGCCCCTATGTGCTTGCTGGTCAGTTGGGAGCGGGCCGGGTGGTGATATCGTGCCAAGATTCTGGCGACGCTATCAACAACTATGTCAACGGATTCAACGCAGGCTGGGGCGGCAACACGGCCGCGCTGAGCGGCGAGACACTGATAGCCGCGCATCCGAACGACCTCAAGTTCCTCTATAACGTAGCAGCTTGGGGCTCAGCGCACTCTACTCAGAATACGGACGCGCGGCGAACCGGCGGCTCGGCCGAGAAGATTGGCGCGATTCTTGAGGACAAATGGTCGGGAGGCACCCCTGGAGCCACGAACAAGGTCGGTGGCGTCGCCTTCTTCAAGGGCTGCCTCTACATGGTGGACGGAAACCTCGTCCTGCACTGTTTCGATGCCAACCCTGGGCAGGATCTTGACGGCAACGGCAATCCGGACGACGGACTTCCAGACTTCATTGCCGGGGCGAGCTACGACGAGATCTGGCAAATCAACCTCACGGCAGCGGGTGGAGCGGCGACCGGAGCAAGCTCGCCGACCGTCGTGGAGTTCTATGATCCCAACTTCGCATCGACTGGTCCCGCCGCGCCGGGCTTAACGAATGTCAATCACCGAGAGCTGATTCTCGTCACACTCTCGTCTGGCAAGACACTGGCTGTAAGGGCCCAGCCGCGCGCCGCCGTTACGGGCCAGCCGCTTGCGCCTGTCTCGGTAGTGGATTGGGTGACGACGCCGGACACCGTGACCATTGTCGATTTCCCAGACGGCGCTTCTACTCCTGCGGACTTCGATCCGCTGCCGATTCCCGCGCCGGCATGGTCGGAAGGCGTCGTGTTTCTTCCCACGAACCTCAGCAGCGGGGGCGGCAGGGTGATGGCAGTGGACCCCAGGAACGGGCGCAGCGCATTCGAGCCGGGAGCGCTTGGCTACACGGGTCAGGGTTTCGACCACGCTCGCGTCCCTCGAGCGATTGGCCAGGGGTCGCCGTTCTGGGGCTCGCCCTCCGTGGGCTACGTGCGGGATGATTCAACCGGCGCGCTGGACAAGATGGTCTACGTAATGGCTGCCACGAGTCCGCCCACGGCAGGACTCGCCACCACGAGCGCGAGGATCGCCTCTCTCTGGTTTGGAAGCAAGGGCGAGCCCTTGGCGCACATCAGCGGCAACGTCTTCCGGTCTCGCGGCGGCAACCCTTGGTTCCTGTTTGAGAATTCAGATCAGAACTCCGACCTTCGGCCAAGGCTATTCTTCAAGTTCACGAACACGGCGACCGGCTTCACGGGGTCGGTGGAGCTGCGCTATGTGAGCGGCGGATCCGGCGCCTCTCCCGGCGTCAATGAGTTTGGCGCAGCGTTCGCCTCCAACCAAAACCGGGTCTACCTAGGGCAGGTGCAGGTGCCGGGCGGACCGGTAACGAGCCCAAACCCAAACGACGCCGCGAACTCGGGATTCACCATGGAGTATCGCGCGGACTACACGCTGGACTGGACTCTGGACACCGCGAATCCGGTTCGAGTGCAGTCGAGGTCGAACCTCACGGTTCCTGGCGGACCTGTGGATGTGGTGGGCGGCTCGCCGGCTATTGGCTCCGCGGACGCCATGTTCTGGACCGCGGATGTACATCGCTTTACCTACCAGGGCAAGGGCGTTTTGTATGCGATGCGCGAGCAGAACGCAGGGCAGTCCATATTGCTCTGGTCGTACATCCTTCATGACGGGTTCAACATTCAGGTCAATGGTCAGAACGAGGTGATACCTCCTCGCCTGCGTCAGCTCGACCCGGCTGTCGCCGGATACGGCAGCTACCTTTACAATACGCACTTCGTGGGTACTCCCGCAATCCGAAACGACACGGTGTACGCCACGGTGAACGGCAACATCGGCTCATCCAGCGGCACAGAGGTTGCGATTCTGATGGCTTTCCGCGCGCATCCGGATATTGTGCTGCGCCTTAATCAGAAGATCGACCCGGCCAGCAGACTCCGAATTCGACAATTGAAGCTGTTGGACACCAACACAGCCACGTCATGGGTCGAGATGCAGCCTGCGCAGTATTCGGTTGACTACGACAGCGGGCTGGTTCGCATCAACTCGATGACGCTGAAGGGCTCTGGCGGCACCAACTTCATCGGCACGAACTTCATCAGCGCCTCCACGCCGTTCCTGGTGCAGGTAGGCAACGGTCCCGAGCAGTTGATTGCTGGAACTCAGATTGACGTCATTGGGGGAACCCGCGAGGGACGCAGAATTGGGGCAGCCGGGGTAGACAACCTGCTGTGGTATGCCCTGCTTCCGGGTCGCGCCACGTCGTCGCCGTCCGTGCAGGGCGACACAGTGTGGTTCGGCATGCAGACCGTTGGCGGCGGCGCCACGTATCGCATGGTTTCGATGGATGCCGACCCGTCTGCGCGCAACCCAGCGTACCAGGCAAGGGGCGTGCAGGTGGCTAATCCGGTTCGATGGAATCTTGCCGTCTCCGGGGCGCCTGTGCTTCAGCCACCCGTGTCGCAATCCAATGTGCTCGCTGTTAGCACAGCCCAGGACGTCCGAACCTATGAAGACACCTTCACGGTAGTGGCGGACAGCAAGCGGCTGATCGAGGTGAATGCCGGAGGCGACGCGGTTTGGAGCTCCAGCGGCACTCGAAGCTACGGTCTGGCTGGAGGCGAGGTCCCGCTCTATCAATTCGACCCCGGCAGCGGTAACGTGCTGCCCATCAACGCGGCCAATGCGACCGGCGTGCCGGTGGTACAAATGACCCCGTACGCCAAGCCGTCGGTTGCCCGCAGGGTGGGAGTGAACGACCTGCTGGTGGTGGATACCGGCAACAACCGCGTCGTGATGATCGACCGAGGCGCCAACGTTCGCTGGGAAGTCAGCCGACTCTTCGACGACTGGAAGCAGCTTATGCGGCCCGGCGATCCGCTGAGCCTCAACGAGCCAACGGACTGCAGCTACTGGTCCGAATTCGTGCCTGCGCTCTCGATCTCGTCCGACATCGGCGGAACGACCTACACGTTCAATGGTCCGGCCTTCGTCGTCCATTACCTTATTGCGGACAGCGGCAACTTCCGGGTCATCGAGCTCGTGGATATCTACGACGCAGCCGGAAGGCCCGTGCGGCTGGCAAACGGCGGCACTCCCGCGCCATTTGCCATGCTTCGGCAGCTCAACTTTGTGAGCAGCACCTATTCGGTGCAGAACAAGCGGTATCGCTATCGAGCGGTTCAGAGACTTGTGCTGCGAGATTCGGATCTGCCTGTTAGCTGGCAAGACCCGTCGATGCCGGTGAGGCAGCTCACTCTGGCATCGAT
>VFKD01000120.1 GCA_009885735.1 bacterium | reverse complement strand
CCTGAGCGCTCGACAGCCTCACCGTCGACTTGGCCTGCCCTGAGCTTGCCGAAGGGTCGAAGGGTGGGCCACAATCAACGCATCCGTCGACGCTGCCACGATACGGCCCTTCGACTGCGGCTCGATACGGCTGAGCCGCGCTCAGGGTGAGCGGGTTGGCAGGCTCAGGACGAACGGATTTGGGTCCTCGGCGTTGCCCTTGCCGTCCTCTGCGGTAACAAGTCGTTGCCCATGCCATGCCCTTCTTCGCGTCCTCGCCTCTTCGCGTGAGAATGTCCTTACCGTTGTCTCACCTTTAGCGCCGGCCCCTCCTTACTCGACACAGGCAATAGAGGCGCGAACTACACTGAGCCTCGGAAAGGGGGGCCACGACTTACCATGGTGAAGAACCAGCCCGCCCTTGGAGCCGGGCGCGTTTAGCGTCTATCGCAGATGCTATCGCATTGCGCTCCTCGGCCCCGCGCGCGAGCAATCCGCGCGGGGCCGGACAGAAGGACGCGCAGCACATCCGTAGGGCTGCGGGGCTTGCCCCGCCCGCCTTCGAACCTATTCCAATTCTGGAGGACCATCTCATGTTTACCACAACCACCGCCAGGGCGTCCCGGACTGTTCGGCGCGACCCGCTCGCCGAAGGCGTCGGCCCATCAATGCAGGGAGCCTAAGGCTCCAGCCGGCGTCTGCTCGGCACGGCTCGGTCGCGCGTTTCTGCTGCGACTTTTCACTCAATTCACGAGGAGCCAATCCGTTGAGACACCGTACCAACCGTAAATCCCGCAGCGGCGACCAATGCCAATGGTTCCACTGCGTTCGCTGCAATCAGCCCGTCTCTCCAGAAGCCGCAGGGACCGCGCACCGCAATCACTGTCCGTGGTGCCTCTGGAGCAAACATGTAGACGACGTTCCCGGTGACCGCGCCGCCGACTGCGGCGGCGCAATGGAGCCGATAGCCGTGTGGGTCCGCCGCGGGAGCGACTGGGCCATCGTGCATCAGTGCCGCTCGTGCGGAGAGCTGCACTCAAATCGAATAGCAGGAGACGATAACGAGCTTGCGCTGGTCTCGCTGGCTGTGAGGGCGATCTCGCAGCCGCCGTTTCCGCTGGACCGCTTGCCGCCGACTGCAGATCCCACCGACGAGCGGTGGCCGCATCCTGTAGAACGCCTTGCGAACCGACAATGATTCGACAAGTGTGCGGGGCTAGTGTATACTGGCCGTTCAAGCACACATCTCCAGCAGAAACGGGGTGAGAACAAGTTTGGTTCAAGTCATACTAAAGCCCGGCGAGCCGATCGACATCGCGCTCAAGCGCTTCAAGAAGGCCGTTATGAACAGCGGCATCACCAAGGAAGCGCGCATGCACGAGCGCTATGAGAAGCCCAGCGATCGCAAGCGCCGAGAGCTAAAGGCCAGCATCCGCAAGATTCAGCGCGCGCTGGCAAAGCAGGCAAGCAAGGAGCGAGATTAGGCTCCAGCCTTCCGCCGTGGGCGGAGGGAATTGAGACCATCGGCGGGCAGGCCCATTCGGCTTGCCCGCCGGTTCTATCTGCAACCATGGCAAACTCCCAACTCTGGCTTATCTTCTCGGCGCTCTTTTGCATCACAGGAGTGCTGAACATCGCGCGGTCGCGGCGAAGCGTGGACCACAAAGCGGCTGCGAGAAAGTGGCTTGGGGCGGCGAGCTTCGTATGGGCGGTTGCAGCGTTGGCTGTGAGGGCGCACTCTATTCCGGTGGCAGTGGGATTGGCCGCTGCGGGGATAGCGCTCATGCTGACTGCGGCCTTGGCGCAAGGCCGACGTGCCTCATAGGGAGACTGCCTGCCGAATTTTTTGGGGCGGACCATACGGCTCACTTGACCAAATCCGCTCGTCCTGCGCGAGGCAATTCCGCTCATCCAGAGCGCAGCTCAGCCGTATCGTGGCTCGTCATTCCTGCATGTCGTTAGCAGGAACGAAGGACCGTATCGTGGCAGTGCCGAAGGATGCGGCATCTATAGCTTAGTCCATCAGTGTTTAGGCACAGGATTGCTTTGTTCTCCCCCTTTAGGGGGTCGGGGGGTGCCGGAGAAGGGATTCGAACCCCCACGCGGTTGCCCGCAAGTGATTTTGAGTCACCCGTGTCTGCCATTCCACCACTCCGGCGTCACGATACAGATTATACGTGCGCAGGCGCAGGGTGTCAACGCGGCCCGGTCCAAAGTTGTTTACAGATTTTTGCTCGCCTGCAGGAGTCTGGGTGTATTAGGCGAAACAGTGGAACTGCGGGATAAAGTGAACGTGCTGCGCGGCTACGCGGGGTATGGTCGCGCCTGCATCAGAACCTATGAAGTCATGTAGGGCAGCCGTCCGGCGTCGGCTCGGGCGACCTATGGACTGCCGCAAGGCTTGGCAGTCCGCAACTGTTATTTCGGCGTCGGTCCGCAACATCGCGCTAGGACCGAGAGAACGCCGCGAGAGGAGCGCAAGAATCATGACGGAGGATCTGTTGGCAGAGAGCGTGGAGAGCGCTGGGGAGCCGCACTCTACTGATGCCGCTGTGGCATCGGACGTGGAGTTGGTCGGCTTGTCCGCCGCTGCCGCAAACGGCGGCAGCTCGGCAATCTCCTCAGTGGAAGATCCTCTGGATTTCATGGATCAGCAGGCCGCCGAGGACTACCTTGGAACGCTCTCGAAGCTTTCCGAGGGCGATGTGGTTCGCGGAATCGTCGTTCATATCGACCGCGACGGCGTGCTCGTGGATGTCGGCTCGAAGTCCGAAGGCCTGATTCGTCCCCATGAGTTGACTCGCGAGCCGAACGTTCTTCCAGAGGACGTGGTGAGCGTGGGCGAGGAGATCCAGGTCTATGTCATGGTTTCCGAAAGCGCCGACGGCAGGCTCATTCTCTCGAAGAAGCGAGCGGATTTCGAGAAGGCATGGGAGAAGGTCGCCGAGGCCAAGACGGACGGCAGGACCATCACTGCGCTTGTGACGGAGCGAGTGAAGGGCGGATTGGTGGTGGACCTTGGGATCCGCGGCTTTGTGCCCGCGTCGCATGTTGGCAGCGGCTCGCTGAAGGCGAACCTGGACAAGTATGTGGGGCAGTCCATCCTGCTCAAAGTGCTCGAGTTGGATAAGGAGCGCCGCAAGGTGGTCCTCTCGAACAAGGCCGCCGCGGAAGAAGATAAGCAGGCGCGCAAGGGCGAGACTGTAGCGAGCCTGCAGGTGGGCCAGGTGCGCAACGGCACGGTTCGCAGGCTCGCTCCCTACGGCGCGTTCGTGGACCTTGGCGGCATCGACGGCCTGCTTCACATCTCCGAGATGTCTTGGACCCGCATCAATCATCCCCAGGAAGTGCTGAAGGAAGGCGACGAGATCGACGTTG